>JBJEQD010000063.1:0-9203 GCA_051881575.1 Acutalibacteraceae bacterium
CCCATGGCGAATTGGTTCGTCGGGGACGCCGAACCCTACGGATTTTGCCGTAAGCCGTGAATATTTCACGGAACGCTGAGGACAGCGTTCCCTACGAGAAAATTGCGTTGATATCGGGCATTCCCTACGAAAAAACTGCAATTATCTGTTTTGGCTCCCTCGTGAGGGAGCTGTCGCCCGCAGGCGACTGAGGGAGTTAACAAACAGCTTTTGCGGAGCAATTAAAATCGGTCATAGGCGGAGCCTATCCTTAATTTGCAAAGCAAACTTCATTTTTGCGATAGCAAAAACTTCATGTGCCGCAGGCACACTTCATTTCTTCATTCCAAAAAACGGGTCATATGCGTAGCCTATCGTTAATTTGCTCCGCAAATTATTGTAATAAACTAATCTTTATGATATAATCCGATTATAAAAAACAGTTAACCGATTCAATCATTATTACGGCAATTATTCCGATTCGAAATTTTTGACGGTTAAAACTTTTGACATATGGAGTTAATCCGAAATGAAAATCTATTTAATCAGACACGGGCAGGATGACGATTCCGTCAGAGGCGGTTGGAGCAATTCCGACTTAACCGAAACGGGATTATTGCAATCCGCAGAGCTTGCCGATGAATTATTATACAATTTATCGTATTATAATATCGGCAGAATTTTTTCAAGCGATATTCTCAGAGCAAGGCAGACGGCCGAAATAATAGCCGAAAAGCTCGGTTTGCCCATTGAATTTCTGCCCGAATTCAGAGAGGTCAACAACGGCGACCTCGCAGGCTTGGATAATAAAATCGCCGAAAGCAAGTTCCCGAACATGTACTGGAGAAATATGGCTTGGGAAGAACATTATCCGAACGGCGAAAGCCCGTGTGAATTCTATAACAGGGTCAATGACGCTTGGCATTCGCTTTTGAAATCGCTTGCAGGATATGACAAAAATGCTTTGCTCATAACTCACGGCGGGGTCATTAATGTTATCAGATGTATAACAGAAGGTAAGGATTATTCAAATAATGAAAGATACCCAAGCGTTCCGAGCGCAAAAATTTGCTTTGAAATCGAGGTGTAACAATGTCAAAGCTGATAGCAATATGCGGCAAAATATGCAGCGGAAAAACATATTATGCAAATCAACTAAAAGAAAAAGAAAACGCCGTGATTCTGTCAACCGATGAAGCAACTTTTGATTTGATTGAGAATGAACAAGGCGACTTTTACAACATTTTTGCTCAAAGAGTGAACGGATATCTGAAGAAAAAAGCCGTCGAAATCGTCAGAGCAGGCGCAACCGTTATTCTGGATTGGGGCTTCTGGACACGGGCAGAAAGAAAAGAAACCACGGATTATTTTAATGGCTTCGGCATTGAAGTTGAATGGCACTATGTCGATGTTGAGCAGTCAAGATGGCAAAAGCTCATTGAAGAAAGAAACGCAAAAATCCAAAACGGCACCGGCGGTTCGGATTTTTATGTTGACGAGGGCTTATTGAATAAACTGCTGTCAGAATTTGAAGAACCGTCAAAGGATGAAATCGATGTTTGGCATATCAACAAATAATTTACCCGTATTGTGCCAAACATAATCTTAACTCTGCTCTTGTTCTGTCGGATATCCACTGTTTTCTTGAAATGCAAAAGCTGATTCGTCTTGATTTTCTTTACCAATAAACATTTCGGCAAAACATATGATATAATAGTTAAAACGAACCGAAAGCGGTGATAATTTGGAAGATATTAATGCGTTGGCAGAAGAATTCAAAGCGTGTCAAAAAACGCTGTCAGCACTTGGCGACGAAAACCGCCAGCATCTTATTCTGCAAATGATACAGATGGGGCAATGCAGCGGAGTGCGTGTCGGCGAAATCAGCAAACGAACAAACCTTTCCCGCCCCGCAGTATCCCGTCATCTGCAGATACTCAAAGATGCAGGGCTGATAAATATGCGCCGTGAAGGCACAAAGAATTATTATTATTTTGATTCCGACACACAAGCATTGGAACGCATTTTGCGATTACTTACTCATACAAAAGAAATAATGGAGCTTCTGCCTGACAGAAGCGGAGAAAATATATAAAATCGGAGGAATAAAAATGGAACTTTCAGATGCAATAAAAAGCCGCCACAGCGTCCGCCAATATGAGAACAAAGCAATCGATGCAGATATTATTAATGAATTGCAAGCCGAAATCGATGCATGTAATAAAGAAGGCGATCTGCATATTCAGCTTGTAACCGACGAGCCTGAAGCTTTTGACAGCTTTATGGCGCATTACGGTAAATTCAGCGGCGTTACAAACTACATTGCTCTTGTCGGAAAGAAACGCAAAGATCTCGACGAAAAATGCGGTTACTACGGAGAACGCCTTGTATTAAAAGCACAGCAGCTCGGTCTTAATACCTGCTGGGTTGCTATGTCCTACAAAAAAATCCCTTCCGCATTCAAAGTGGATAAAGGCGAAAAGCTGACGGTTGTAATTTCGCTTGGTTACGGTAAAACTCAGGGTACGGCGCACAAAAGCAAGACCATAGATCAGATGTGCAATATAAGCGCCGATACTCCCGAATGGGTAAAAGCGGGAACGGAAGCGGCGCTTCTCGCCCCGACTGCCATGAATCAGCAGAAATTTAGGTTTATCTATGAAGACGGCAAGGTTACTGCGAAAGCGGGCACAGGGTTCTATACTAAAGTCGATCTCGGCATTGCAAAATATCACTTTGAGATCGGAGCAGGAAAAAATAATTTGATTTGGAAATAATAAAAGCATAGGCGGTAAGGAACTGTTCTTACCGCCTATGTTTTTGAAATGGCAAGAATGGATTTATGCCGTCAGAAAAGATTTTAAAAGAATTTTCGCTGATTTTATTCTCAGCTTTTCATCAAGTAATCGCTTCATACGGTGTATCAAATTTATCTTTGAAAAAAGTGAAACGATCAGTTCCGTAATACGTATTTCAGGCTGAATGCTGCTCTCTCCGTCACCCGAAGGTAACCGAAATAACAAAATCCCTTTTTCATCAGAAATTTTTTCAAAAAAATTGCAAATAGGTGTTGATTTTTTCGTTCGGATGTGTTAATATACTTTGGCAATCGGAACTAAAGCGATTGAAATTGAATATGCGCTGCTAGCTCAGTTGGATAGAGTGTTTGGCTACGAACCAAAAGGTCAGGGGTTCGAATCCCTTGCAGCGCGCCACACCGCAATCCCTTATGTATCAAGGGGTTGCGGTTTTTCTTTTGCTCTCTGATAAGCTCCGAAATTAAGGCAAAAAAGGCGTTTTGTGTACCGTTTGTGTACCGAGCTTAAAAAAATGCAGTTTCGGGAGCTTATTTTTTCTCGCAAAAAGTGGAGAAAACTTGAACATAAAAAAAGGGGGTTCACCTTTTCGGGTGTTCCGCCGCTTTTCGTTTTATGCGTTCTTTTTGTGCTTGTTAAATATATCCGTCAGAGCTTCGGCGGCTCTTTCGTCAGCCGTCTTTATTGCATGGGTGTATATATTGCCGGTTGTCGATACATCGGCGTGACCGAGACGGTTAGAAACTGTTTTAAGGTCTGTACCGCTGTAAATTAAAAGTGTTGCGTTTGTGTGCCGCAGGCTGTGCACATGGATGGGCGGCAAATCGTACCGCTTTACAAAATCATGAAACCAACAGCTGACAGAATCGGGGTGTATCGGTCTGCCGTTCCATGCGGTAAATACTTTGTTTGTGTTTTGCCATTGGTCTCCGAGCTTCAGCCGCTCTTGTGCCTGATAAGCTCTGTACTCTTTCAGAACATCAACCGCAGGCTGTGGGAGCTTAATAACACGGCGTGAAGATGTGTTCTTTGTGTCATCGTCAAAAACGCCTTTTTGCGGTAGGTATAAGCTCGATTTATTAATATCTACAATTCCGTTGTCAAGGTCAATATCAGCCCATTCAAGCCCGCAGGCTTCGCCTCTGCGCATTCCCGAATATAAAATTAAAGTGAATAAAGCTCTGTATATAATCGGCTCATTGTCGAGGCATTCCAAAAGATAAGCCGCTTGCTGTTCGTCAAGATATGCCGCTTCTTTTCGTTCGGCCTTCGGCGGCTTAACTCTATCGCAGGGGTTGGAGCTTATTATCTGCCATTGTACGGCGGTAGTCAGAACGGAAGATATAAAGCGGTGATGATGTAATATTGTACGCCCTGAAAGCGGCTTAACTTCTCCCGACGGTTCAAATATCTTTTCGAGCTTAACGCCGAGGGCGGAGCTTATAGCGGTTGCCGTTTTAAGTGAAACATTGTTCCCTTTTGCGGCAGATGTGATACTTTGCTCTGCTATGCCGCCCTTTTTGGCTACTTTTTCAAAGGTTTGTTTTTTCTTCTTTATAAGCTCTCTTAAATCAACCTTGCAATGATACTTTGTGTCGAGCCTCACGCCCTTTTCTGCGAGATTATTATAAAAGGCTAATAAATGGTGCGGCTGTATCTTATCAAGCTTTATATTGCCTATTGCGGCATTAACTCGGGGCAGTAAAGCTTCATACTGTGCAATCGTTTTCGCTCTTAACTGCTTCCGTGCGTATTCATCCATCCAACGCTCCGCAAAATCCGCAAATTTGATATCAGAGCTTATATAAGCTCCGTTTTTGCATTTTTCTTCAAACATTACCGCCTGACGGTTAAGCTCTTTTTCTATCTGTTTCGGGGTCATGCCCGGTTCGGGCTTCCATGTCATATTATGCAGTATCTTTTTGCCGTTAATGTCACAGCCCTCTGATACTCTTATTGTGTAGGTGTCTCCCCTTTTAGTTATACTCGCCATATATCAAATATCTCCGTCTACATTATTATTGTTTTCTTCGAATCCATAAAACTGAAAAGCATTTTTAAGAAGCTCATCTACTCTATTATACAGTTCTTCCGTTTGTGCGTTTATATAGCTTTCAAATTTTCCTATACAGTCATAATAATCACAGCGAGCCGCTCGAAATCTGCTGTTAATTTCATCTAAGCTATTAAAAACATCTACATCTAAATCAATTTTGCTGTTAATTATTTCATAAATATCATCTTCAATTTGTGATAATTCGCTTGTATATTTTACTGCAAAAGAAAAGACATCGTCAAAATACTCACTTGAAATAAAATTATCGAAAAAATTCAATTTTTGATATGTAGTATAAGAAGAATGATATCCGTAATAATATGAAAATTTTTGCTTTTTCCATTCTGCTATTTTTTCTATTGATAATTCGCTCAATCCCGTATAATCACAGACTGCGTTAATCTTAGGGTTACGGCTTTTTGATTTTGATAAACCTATCAGATAATCAACCGATGTATCAAAGTGTTCAGCGAGTTTCGCTAAATCGTCAATGTTCGGGGTTCGTGTGCCTGTTTCATAATAACTGATTATTTGCCGCTGAACATTTAAAATCTTTGCTATATCCTCTTGATTTTCTTTTTTTGCTTTTCTGCACTCTTTTAACCGTTCGCCAATTATATTGTTGCTCAACATCTGAATCGCTCCCATAATGTCATTTATTTGTTGCACATAAAATTTATTCAACTTTTTTGTTGACTTTGTGCCGTTGTTGCTGTATAATTTAATTGTAACATACAAGTTGCATTAAGTCAACAACAAATCAAAAGGAGTGTTTTAAATGAAAAACAAAGACATCAGAGAAGCGGCAGCGGCGGCAGGGGTTAAGCTCTGGCAGATAGCGGATAAACTCGGAATAAATGACAGCAATTTCAGCCGCAAACTGCGCTTTGAGCTTTCGAAAGCCGAAAAAGCAAGGATATTCAAAATCATTGAAGAATTGAAAGAGGGTTAATTATGGCAGTACCGAGAATGCGAACAATTAAGCAGGCAATATCGGAGCTTAAAGAGGCGGACCGCTCCACAGCTTTCACAGAATCAGCCTTGCGCCGGGCGATAATTTCGGGCGATATTCCGCATATCAGAGCAGGAAACAAAATTCTTGTTAACCTTGATACGGTTGAAAGCTATT
This sequence comes from Acutalibacteraceae bacterium, assembly GCA_051881575.1. Taxonomy (GTDB): domain Bacteria; phylum Bacillota; class Clostridia; order Oscillospirales; family Acutalibacteraceae; genus CAG-177. The sequence goes on from JBJEQD010000063.1 coordinate 5,981, forward strand.
TATCAGGGGAGCTTATTTCCGCCGATAAGCTCAAATCTGATAAGCTCCGTTCTGAATGTAATATAAGAGCTTTAGGATAACGAAAAAAGCATAAAAAAAGCAGCCACCAATCAGGCAGCCGCTCCGATGAAATGATAACTTGCAATATCATTTTACAGTTAAGGGGCGAAAATGTCAATGACAAATGAAGAATTGGCGGAGCTTATAAAAGCAGGACACGGGGAATATTGCGCCCAATTATGGGAGCAGACTAAAAAACTGTATTATATGAAAGTGTTACGCTTTTATAACCGTAATATTGAAAGGTGCTCAAGATACGGAGTAGAGCTTGAGGATTTGCAGCAGTCAAGTTATTTTGCAATGTTGGCGGCGGTTGAAGCCTATAACAGCGAAAAAGGCTTTAAATTTATATCATACATAGATTATCATTTAAAAAATGAGCTTAATATCTTAATGGGGATAACAAGGCATAAAAAGAACCCATTAAACAACTGTAACAGCCTTGACAAGCCTATTAATGATGAAAGTGAAGATACATATCTTGACTTTATAGAAGATGAAGAATCACAAAAAGCATATGAGCTTATAGACAAGCAAATAACCCTTGATAAGCTCCGATATATTGTTGATGAAGCATTGAAGAGCTTACCGCCGAATTATGCAGAGGTTCTTATACTTCGATACTTTAAAAGGCTGTCATTAAAAGAAATAGCGGAGCTTAAAAATGTTTCACTCAATGCGATAAGAGAAAGGGAAAAACAGGCTATAAAAAAATTAAAAGCTTCTCAGTATATTGTGGAGCTTAACGCCTTCAGAGATGAATTAATAAGCGCACGAGCTTATAAAAATACGGGGTTGCGTTCTTTTGAAAATCTCGGCGGCAGTTCGGTAGAAATAACACTTGAATATGTGGAGCACATGACGGCAAAAGCGACCCCCCGGGGTCAAAATAATAAAACTTTTCTTTAAAGGGGATATCGGGATAAGGGGCACACAAAAACCGAAGCCTCGCGCACGTGAGATTTTTTCTTTATAATTTATAATTATTAAAAGAGCACATTAAATAAAAATGCTCAAAAATGCTTTTTTGTTGCTTTAAAATAGCTTTTTAAGCTCCATTTTTAGATAAAAAAGAAATAACCGCCTCAGCCGACAAACTCCGAGATCTTAACACATTCTGCAAGAGCTTACAGGCTTTTTATAATTGCTTTGAAACATCAAAACAAAGCAATTATTTTTTTATCTTTTAATCAAAAACTAAAATTTATTTTCAATTTTTACATTTTTTTGATTTCTTTCGTTTGTTTTTTCAAATATTCAGAAAATAACGCTTATTTTTTAATGTCCGTGAGGGCATTTTATGACCTTGGTATAGGTATTAACTTAACGACAAAGAGGTGAGCAAAAATGCCGTATATTGAGCGCACGGTTATCGCAGGCAACACAATAGAAAAGAAAAAATATTTTACTGCTCAATACGGCGGCAAGCGATGCAAACGGGCAAAGCGAGAAGAAGAAACAAGCGAAAAGCAACGCCGAGAAAATGAAAAGAACGCATTAGACCGTCTCAGGTGGATTATAAATACAAATTTTGTTGCAGGGGATTTTCACATAGTATTAACTTATAAAGGTGCTGCGCCGAGCCCTGAAGAAGCCGCAAAGCTTTTATCTGCTTATCTCAGAAAGCTCCGTAATGAATATAGAAAAATCGGAATAGAGCTTAAATATATCGCTGTGACCGAATATGAAGCAAACAGAATACACCACCATGTTATAATTAACAAGGCAGATACCGAGCTTATAAGCTCTCTGTGGAAGCATGGCAGAGTGCGATTTACACCGCTTGACAATATGGGCGACTATTCCGCTTTAGCTTCATATCTGATAAAGGAAACAAAGCGAACATATAAAGACGGCAAAGCAAACGGAAAAAGGTGGAACGCAAGCCGTAATCTGAAACAGCCGGAAATAATTAAGAGGGTTATTAATGCCGACGGTTGGCGGAAAGCTCCGAAACCTATTAAAGGATATCATATTATCAGCGACAGCATAATATCAGATGTTGATGTTTTCGGATATCCGTATCAAAAATATACGATGATTAAAATACAGCAAAGCAGGAAAAGCCGAACACAAGCAAAGCCAAATTATAATAAGTCCCGGGAGCTTAACGCATTCCGCACAGGCTGACAAGCTCCGAGAGCTTAACACATTCCGCAGAACAAGCAAATAATAATTATTGCATTTGCATTCAACTGCAAATTATTGACCGATGATATTCCCCCTCACCTTAACGCAAATATTTTTTATAATAATTAACTGTATGCGTGTAACTCTTTCCAATAGAGAGCATATTTTAAAAAATTTTTGTATTTTTATTATTCGATAAGCTCCTATTATAATAACATTATATGGGTTTTTTTAATATATTATATGTTAAAATATGGTAATCGTCTGTACCTTTATACACTTTTATTCAATAAAAAAGCAGAGGAAATTATCCCCTGCCCGATGTTTATTTTCTTTTGGCTTTTCGGTGCATTCGTCTATCCTCTCTAATGAGTTTTTTAAGCTCGCTTTGCGGATATTCAAGTCCCCAAATGGGCACCTTTCGGTCATAATCATCATAATAATATCCGAAACATTCAAATTTGCGGTTTGCAATGGTTATAAATGTACCTTCGGGGGCGAGTATCATTTCAATAAATTCAACAGCTTCATATTCTCCGGAATAACGGTTAAATACATAGATACCGTCCGGAAGTCCTACAAGCGGCGCAGAATAACTTTTTGTGTTATTGCCTGAAAGATATGCATTAATTTTTTTTCGGGCTTCTTCAAGCTTTCCAATGTCAAACGGGGGTATATATTTGGTGTCCATATTTGTTAAGCTCCTTTTATTCTTGATTTTCTGCAAGCCACTTTTTCAGCTTGTTTATAGTGGCGTCAACATCTTCATGCAACAAAGTTTCGTATATTTCCCGGTGCTCTATGCGACTTATCAGGCAATCAAGCTGCCATTTGTAGTCTGACATCATCGGAATATCAACAAGCGGAACGGTCTGACCGTTAATGTTATATGTTTCTCTTGCTTCGGTGCTTGCTTCGCAAATGATAGCAGGAATATACGGTAATGTGTTTGTGTTCATGTTATAAGCTCCAATCTGTCAAGTTATGTTAAGTATTGATTTTTCGGAGCGGCGAGCTTATAATATACTCAACC
>JBJEQD010000064.1:0-9193 GCA_051881575.1 Acutalibacteraceae bacterium
AATGTGCGTGAGATATTGTATTTCAGACATATTCCATTGCTGTTAAAAAAACTATGATATTATGCAAACCGTTTCCTTAAAAAATTGAGTTTGATTACCCGGCTTGACCAATTTATAGGACTTAGAGATAAATAATAAACAAATAAAAGGCATTGTAAAGCATTTAGAGATTTATATTATTTTTTGTATTATGAGTGCAGTAAAGACATGGTATATGCTTAATAAAGTCGAAAAATATTGAAAAAACAGATAGTTTTTACTTCTATACAGGTAAAAACTATTGACTGCAAGAAACTTTTTCGGTATAATACAAGTAACGGAGGTGGTCGAAATGATTTTAAGACCCGACTATATTGAGGCGATTACTCCTTTTATCGATAAACCGCTTATAAAAATCCTTGCGGGAGTCAGGCGATGCGGCAAGTCAACGATTTTTGAAATGCTGGTTCAGGAATTGAAAAATAAAGGTATCTCTGCCGACAATATCATTGAAAGAATATACAGCACTCCCGACTATGATGAATATACGGCAAAGGACATGTATTCCGACTTAAAAAAAGCCGTGAAAGATAAGGGCAGATGTTATATTTTCCTTGATGAGATTCAGGAAATCAATGGTTGGGAAAAAACGGTAAACTCTCTTTTTGAAAGCCTCGATGTTGATATATTTGTCACGGGTTCAAACTCCAAGCTTATGTCGAGTGAAATTTCGACTTATCTCACCGGGCGCTATGTTCTGATTCCCGTTTATACACTTTCATTAAAGGAATATATGACATTCAAACACAAAGACTTTTCTCTTCTCAGAGAAGTATTTGACGAATATATTCAATACGGAGGATTCCCGATTATCGGCATAAGTGATTTTGATACGAAATCCGCTTATCAGGTGGTTGACGGTATTTATCTTTCTGTTATTACAAGGGATATTTCAAAAAGGCACAAAATAAGAAACAAAGAGCTGTTTGACAGGGTTGTGAGGTATATTGTTGAAAATGTTGGCAACACTTTTTCGGCTTCTTCAATAGCAAAATTTCTGAAAAGCGAAAACCGCAGTTTGTCTGTTGAAACGATTTATAATTATATTAAATGGCTCAGCGAGGCTTTTATTATTTACCCTTGCAAAAGATACGACCTTCAAGGAAAGGCGATTTTGAAAACTCAGGAAAAGTATTATCTTTCGGATATTTCTATCAAATACAGTCAAATGGGCTTCGACAGAAAAATGCTTTCGGGCGTATTTGAAAATGTTGTTTTCCTTGAAATGAAGCGCAGAGGTTATGAGGTCTATATTGGCAAAAACGGAACAAAGGAAATTGATTTTATCGGTGTTCGCAGAGAGGAAAAGGTTTATGTTCAGGTTTGTGTTAGTCTGCCTGCCGAGTCCTCAAGAGAAACAGACAACCTTATGGAAATCAAAGACCATTATCATAAATATGTGGTTTGCAGAGATCCGCTTGCGATAGGCAACGACAACGGCATAGTAATTATGCATATAGCGGATTTTCTGTTAAAAGAAGACTGGTAAAGAATAACAGCGTGCGGAGAAATCTGCACGCTGTGAATTTATGGTTTTCCCTTGACATTTACCCCTGCCGCATGCAGAACCATAGCTGATTTTCTAAGGGACACCAACACCTCTCCGAGCGACTATGATTTGATTCTGACGGGTGACCTCGGTTCGGTCGGCACGGAGCTTTTGTGCGAGCTGATGATGAAGCAGGAAAACATTGATATTTCAAGCGTTCACAGCGATTGCGGGCTTATGATTTATGATGTTTCAAAGCAAAAAGAGGTCGGCGCCGGAGGCTCGGGCTGCGGCTGCAGCGGAGCGGTGCTCTGTTCGGAAATATTAAAAAGGCTGGAGCTTGGGGAGCTTAAAAAGGTATTTTTTGTGGGAACGGGTGCGCTGATGTCAAGCGTTTCGTCGCTTCAGAGCGAAAGCATACCGTCAGTTGCCCACGGAGTTTTGCTGGCAGGCGGGTGATTGAAAGATGAATGAACTTGCGGGAGCAATGAGAGTTGCATATACGGCGTTCAGAACGGTGCGGATTATCGATATTATAAAGAAAATCGTTATCGCCGCCGCTGTAGCAATCTGCGGAATTCTTGCGCTGAAATTCGGGAGAAACAGATAACCTGACGGAAAGGGAAAAGCCGAATGAAGAAAAATATTGAAGCCGTCATGCGAAATGCGGCAATAACCTTTAAACGAAGCGCAGAAGCGTGCGTCGGGAGCGGCGGGTCTGCGGGCTGGCTTTCGGATAATTATTATATTCTTGAAAGAACCGCAAAGCAGGCTGCGCAGGATTGCAAACGGTTAAGAAACACTCCAAAAGGCTCGGACTTGCTGCCGGGTCTTTTTGCACGCTGTAAGGAAATGTGCGAAAACGGCAATTTGCCGAGTGAAGAAAAAATCGTGGATTTTTTCGGCGGCGGAAGTCTCGGAGGAGCTGCTGTTGAGCTTTTGCCGCTTGCCGTAACCTGCGCTTTGGTTGATGAAGCGGCTTTAGCAGTCAGAGCGAATTCCGAAAAACAGAGTTCAAGGCTTGCCAATGCCGTTGTATCTCTTAGAAAAATGGGCGAAACCGATTTTGACTTTATTGCAGAAAAGCTTTATTCAGCCGAAAAAATTCTGCTTTCAGACCCGTCCGGAATTTATAAATCCATGGACAGAGAAACAAAAAGTCTTTATCGCCGTTCACTGTCCGAAAAAGCAAGGCGAAGCGGCAAAAGCGAGGTTAAATACGCAAACGGGGCTTTGAAAAAGGCGCAAAAAAACGGAGAGCATATCGGAAACTATATCATAAGCAGAGAAAAAAGCCAAAGAAACGGCATCTTGTATTTGATAATGGAAATAATCATGCCGCTTGCGGTTTCTGCGGCAATCGGAATATTTTTCGGCGAACCGTCAGTCGGCGTTTTGTTGTTTTTCCCGTTTTGGGAACTGCTTCGTTATCCGATTGAGAGAGCGTCGATGAAAAATGTTGTTCCGAGAAGATTCCCGAGACTGTCAGCGGATGACGGGAGGGTTATGAATGCGGCAACTCTGATAACCGTTTCAACCTTACTGCCGTCTGCCGACAAGATTCCGGAGCTTGAAAAACTCCTTGAAAAGCTTTATCTGAGCAACTGCGTCGGCAATATCAGGGTTTGCTGCCTTGCGGATTTTAAGGGAGCGGGTGTTCCCGCAAAGCCCGAGGATAAAATAACAGCCAAAGCGTTCTGCGAGGCCGCCGACAGGCTAAACCGAAAATACGGCGGCGGTTTCATTTTTGCCGTCAGACCGAGAGTATATTCCGAAACTCAAAAGGAATTTATCGGCAGGGAGAGAAAAAGGGGAGCTATAACCGAGCTTATTCGGGCAATAAAGGGAAATTCCGAGGGATTTTCGCTTCTTCACGGAGACACGGCAAACTTAAAAGATACAAAATATCTGATTGCTCTTGACGCCGACACGGGTCTTGTTTTTGACAGCGCAAGAGAGCTTGTTTCAATTGCGGAGCATCCGCTGAATGCTCCCGTAATCAAAAACGGCAGAGTCGTTAAAGGCTACGGAATTCTTGCTCCGAGAACCGAAAACAGAATTGATGACAGCTCCGGTCTTTTTTCGTCGGTTCTGGCAGGGGATAGGGGTATAACGGCATATGATTCACTTTCGAGCGAGAGATATCAGGATTTATTCGGAGAAGGAATATTCAGCGGCAAGGGTCTGATAAATGTTGACGCTTATTATGAACTGCTTGACAGCGGATTGCCGAAAGAAACGATACTCAGCCACGATATCATTGAGAGCGGATATTTAAGAACGGGGTTTGTTCCCGATGTTCAGATAACAGACGCATTTCCGCAGAGCGTCGGCTCTTATTTCGGCAGGCTTCACCGCTGGGTCAGGGGAGATTGGCAGAATAGCAGATTCATTTTCGGGAAAAATCCGCTCAATTTTGTTTCAAGATATAAACTGTTTGATAATCTCCGACGGAGCTTAACGCCTGCTTTCTGCCTTGCGGCTATAGCGGGTTCAATGGTGATTCAGGGATATGCGGGCATAGCCGAGGCCGTTGCGGCGTTCGCCGCACTCGGAGCAAGAAACCTGTTTTCAGCCTTTGATTCGCTGATTAACGGCGGATTTTCGGCTCTGTCACGGCTCTATTATTCAAAAACTCTGCCGAGTGCGCTCCGTTCATTAGCGGGAGCTTATTTTTCGGTTGCGTTTTCCGCAAGAGAAAGTCATATTTGCCTGAATGCCGCTTTCAAAGCGCTTTGGCGGCTGTTCGTCAGCAAAAGAAATCTTCTTGAATGGAGCACGGCGGCTCAGAGCGAACAGGATAAAAGTCTGCGGGGTCTGCTCGTCTCCTGCCTGCCGGCGGTGATTGTTTCTTCGGCCATTATGCTGTTCGGAATGCCGATTCACAGGCTGATTGGTCTGATTATTCTGACAGATATTCCGATAACGCTGTTCAGCTCGGTTAAGCGCAGAAAAAAGACGCTCAGAATCAGCGAGCGAAACAGAGATACGGTTGTTTCATACGCTTCGGCAATATGGAGATTCTTTGATGAACGGTGCGGAAAAGAGAATAGCTTTCTGCCGCCTGATAATATTCAGCTTTCACCCGTCAGAGCCGTTGCACGCAGAACCTCTCCGACAAATATCGGCTTGATGCTTGTTTCGTTCCTTGCGGCGAGAGATTTCGGATTTATAACAACGGCAGAGCTGTATATGAGGCTGAATCTCAGCCTTGGGAGCGTTGAAAAGCTTGAAAAATACAAAGGTAATCTTTTGAATTGGTACAGCACAGAAACGCTTGAACCGCTGAACCCCCGTTTTGTTTCAACCGTTGACAGCGGTAATTTTCTGTGCTGTCTGACGGCGCTCAAAGAGGGATTGAGGGAATATACCCACGAATGTGAAGCGCTTGAAACAATAATTGAAAGAACGGGAAAAATCATCGATGAAACCGATTTGTCCGTGCTTTATAATGAGCGGCGAAAGCTGTTCCATATCGGAGTTTACCCTGACAGCAGGGAAAAAAGCAGCAGCTTTTACGACCTTTTTATGAGCGAAGCGAGAATGACGGCGTATTTTGCCGTTGCAAAACGGCTTGTTCCGAAAAATCATTGGGGAGCAATGGGGAGAATCCTTGTCGGAAGCGGAAGATACACGGGTCTTGCTTCATGGACGGGCACGATGTTTGAATATTTCATGCCGTCTTTGTTTTTGCCGTCTCATCCGGGCAGCCTTATAAGCGAATCGCTTTATTTCTGCCTGAACTGCCAGAAAAAAAGGGCGGGAAAAAGACCGTTCGGAATCTCCGAAAGCGGATTTTATGCTTTTGACGGGAACCTGAATTACCAATACAAGGCTCACGGCGTTCAAAAGCTCGGGCTCAGGCGAAATCTTGACGCAGATTTTGTGATTTCGCCTTATTCCTCTTTCCTGACTTTGACTTTAGCTCCCGAAATATCAATCAGAAATCTGCAAAAGCTTGAAAAAAAGGGCATGACGGGCAGATACGGCTTTTATGAAGCCGCAGATTATACAAGGGGCAGGGGAAACGGAGATTTTTCGATTGTCAGGTCATATATGGCGCATCATGTCGGAATGAGCCTTGTTGCCGCAGATAATCTGATTTTCGGTCAGCGAATGCAAAAACGCTTTATGCGTGACGGCTCAATGCTCGGCGCAGAAAGCCTGCTTGAGGAAAAGATTCCGACGGGTTCAACTGTATTTAAAGATATAAAAATAAATGAACCGCCGCATTTAAGAGAACGAGTGACGGGGAGAAATCTCGTTTCAGAAAATCCGTCGCCGTTTTATCCGAAGTCTGCTGTTTTCACGAACGGCAGAATGACGACCTGCATCACCGATTCGGGCACGGGAGTTACCCTGTTTGACGGGGTTGATGTAACGGTTAACAGCACGGATGCAGTCGCCAGACCGCAGGGGATTTTTGCGGTTTTTGCAGGAGAAAAAGCGGTGATTCCGTTTACTTGTGCTATCGACAGAGGCACGGGAATAAAATTCAGAGCAGAATTTCGCAAGAACAAAGCGGAACACATTGCGGAATGCGGCAATGTTATTCTGAAAATGACAACATCGGTTCTGAAAAAGAGCAACTGCGAGCTGCGGCAGCTGACCGTTGAGAATTCAGGGCACAAAAAATCAATAAAGGGAAAGTTAGTGGTATATTTTGACCCGTGTCTTGAAAAAAGAGAGGCTTATTCTTCTCATCCGGCATTTTCAAAGCTGTTTTTGACCGATGATTGGGATGAAAAGAACAATTGCTATCTGTTTTCACGCAGGGGGAGCGCAGGAAATTCCGTTTGCTCAGCGGCGGGGTTTATTGAAAATGTTTCGGTTTCTCACGAAGCGGATCGTGAAAAGGTATTGACAACTCCCGAAGGTGTATTTTCCGTTGGCAAAAAGACTGATTTCAAGGGCAGAAGAGGCAACCCGGACTGCTGCTGTGCATTTTCGATAGATATTGAACTCAAGCCAAGGGAGAGCGTGTCATATACCTTTGCTCTGACAGCTGAGGAGAAAAGGGAACAGGCTCTCGAAACGCTTCAGACCGTAAGAGCGGAAAAGAGGGAGCGAAAGCTCGGCGTAAACCCTCTCTATTCGGATTCTTTTGAAAATATTGTCGGCGGCGAGATGCTGACGGGAGCGTTATATCCGAAGCAAAGCATGAAAAGAAATAAAGTCGGAACAAAGTGCAATTTTTCAAAGCGTGATTTGTGGAGCTTCGGGTTGTCAGGCGATCTTCCTGTTTTTCTTATAAAAATAAACAGCGAAAGCGACTCGGAGCTTGCGGCCAGGTATATCCGAATCGGAAAGATTCTGAGGAGCTGCGGTGTTTCCTCCGACTTGGTTTTTTCGTTCCGCAATGACGATGCATACACTTCACCGATTGAACAGGCAATAAAAAAAGAGCTGATAAAAGAGGAATGCTTACCGATGCTCGGCATAAAAGGCGGCGTTCATCTTGCGGATTTGTCGCTTCACGGCTATTCGGAAATCTGCGCCCTTGAAAGTCTTGCCTCTTATTCGGCGTCTGCGGAATCAAAGCCGAAAAATCCGCAGAAAAAACCGGTGAAAGCCGCAGAAATAATCTGCTCAGTTGCCGATGAAAAAAACAGATTAAACAGCAGTTATGTAAAGGAATATACTTTTACAGACGGCAAAATTACCATTGATAAAAACAACGTAACCGTTGATATACCTTGGTGTATGGTTTATGCGAACCAATCGTTCGGCACTATGGTATCTGACAAGTCATTAGGCTTTACATGGGCGATCAACTCAAGGGAGAACAAATTGACTCCATGGTATAACGATACCATGAGTGATAACCGTGGTGAGATGCTATTATTGAAATATAAAGGCCGTTTTTACGACATTGCCGCCATCGGTAGAGCTGAGTTTACCCCATACGGTGCGTCGTGGTCAGCCGTGATTGACGGAATTTCCGTTTCTGCCGAAATAATGATTCCCAAAAGGGGATTGGTCAAAAAATGCCGTGTAAGACTTGAAAATAAAAGTGAAAAAGAGAAAGAGCTTGAGTTTTTTTATTATATCCTTCCTGTTCTCGGCGTCAGCCGTAATAACTGCGGCTCGTTTTTTGCCAAAGCAAATGAAAAAGGGGCTTTGATAGAAAATTCCTGTTCCGAAATAAGCGGATTCTTGTCTCTGACCTGTGATTCGGGAGCAGATTTTGTTTGCTTTGACCGTCAGGACTTTTTCGGCGGTAATTACGGTAATAGCGATTACCTGCCGAGCGGAGACTGCATTGCGGCGGTTGGTAAAAGTGTTTGTCTTTCCTCAGGCGAACAAAATGAGATAAGCCTTAATCTTGCATGGGGAGCGAGCGAAAACGCCGCTCTCAAAATGGCGGAAGTGTCGGATTATTCTCGGATGCTTTTAAATCCGATAAAAATTGAATCGGGAATCAGTAATATTGATTTGTTTTTCAATTCATTCCTTTATTCTCAGATAAAGCAGAGCAGATTTTACGGCAGAACGGGCTTTTATCAATGCTCGGGCGCATACGGTTTCAGAGATCAGCTTCAGGATTGCCTTGCGTTCATAGATTATGAGCCTGAAATAACGCTTGCCCATATTTACCGATGCGCCGCAGTTCAGTTTACGGAAGGTGATGTGCTCCATTGGTGGCATGTGACCGTCAACAAATCTCAGATAATACGGGGTGTCAGAACAAGGTGCAGTGATGACATGCTTTGGCTGCCGTATGCCTGCGCTGTTTTTCGCCGAAAGACGGGCAAAAGTGATTTTCTGAAAACCGAAATACCATATCTTATCGGCGAAAAGCTTGCAGACAATGAAAAAGAGAGATATTTTTCACCGTCAAGGACGGATTACCGTGAAAGTCTTTTGATGCATTGCATCAGGGCGGTTGATTATTCAATGAAGTTCGGCAAAAACGGATTGCCGCTTATCGGCTCGGGCGATTGGAATGACGGATTCGGCAATATCGGAACAGTTGACGGCGGAGAGAGCGTCTGGCTCGGGATGTTTATGATAATTGTTCTTGAAATGACGGCAGAAATCTGTGAAGAATTCGGTATGCGGGACAAGGCAGAGGAATATAATATGGTAGCCTGTTCGCTGAGAGAGACCGTTGCCGAAAAAGCATGGAACAAAGACAGATTTGAAAGAGCAATAACCCCTGACGGAGAGTTTCTGTCGCACGTAAAGGATTATATCGATATTCTCCCACAGGCATTTTCCGCATTCGCATGCGTTGGAACAAAGGAACAGATAAATACGGCGTTATCAACGGCATTAAAGTATCTTTTTGATGAAAAAAGCGGAGTTATTCGTTTGCTTTCGCCGCCTTTTGAACAGGAAGAAAGGGATAAAGTGGGATATATAGCCTCGTATCCGCCCGGAATAAGAGAAAACTCGGGTCAGTACACCCATGCGGCGGTCTGGCTGGCATATGCGCTGTTAAGGCAAGAAAGAAACAATGAAGCTTTTCGGCTGCTTTCAGCGATAAGTCCGTTATCTTTTACGGATGAAAAGCGTGCGATTGTGTATCGTGCAGAGCCTTATGTGCTTGCGGGTGATATTTATTTCGGTGAAGGGATTACCGGCAGAGCGGGTTGGTCACATTTTACCGGTTCTGCAGCTTGGTATTTCAGAGTAATTGCAGAAAATCCGACGCTTTTTCCG
>JBJEQD010000065.1:0-9181 GCA_051881575.1 Acutalibacteraceae bacterium
CCTTGAACCTATTACCTTTTTCTTCTTCACTATTCACTCAAAAATCAGCTTTTGCGGAGCAATTACAATCAGTCATAGGCGGAGCCTATCCTTAATTTGCGAAGCAAACTTCATTTTTGCGAAAAACGGGCGACCACACAGGGTCGCCCCTTGAATTTGCGCCAAAAACGGAACGCCGGGGACGGCGTTACCTACGATGGAATTGCGTTGATATAGGGAGTTTTCAGGCGGGCGAACAAAGTTCGCCCCTACCGTGTTGCCGATGGTTTCTGCTGTTTTTACGGACAGCCGCAAGGGCTGTCCCTACGATGTTGCCGATGATTTCTGCGATTTTGCGGCTAAGTTATTCTCCCCACGCTCTGACAAGCTCTTTGAAATGTCTGCCCTTATGCTCAAAATCCTTGTAGACATTGTAGCTTGATGCGGCGGGAGACATAAGGCAGCTTTTGCCCTTTTCGGTGAATCTGAATGCGGCGTCTACCGCCTGAGCCATATCCTCGGCAATCACAATATTCTTTCTGCATCCCTTTTCAAGCAGGGAATTGCAGATGGCTGTGCCCGTATCGGGCAGACCGATAAGATTTCTGACCGTTGATTTTTCAAGATAACGCTCAAATTCTTCGTAGCCGATTCCTCTGTCCATACCGCCGAAAATTAGCGTGTCAACATCTCCGAGCGCTTCAACGGCGCATTCGACCGCACGGGGAATCGTTGCGATTGAGTCATTATAGAATTTAACGCCGTGATACTCTCCGATAGGCTCCATTCTGTTCTCAATACCCGCAAATTTTTTAACAGCCGCTGTGATATCGTCGTTGCTTATGCCGAGACATCTTGCGGCGGCTGCGGCAAGGCAGACATTCTGCCTGTTGTGAGCGCCCTTGAGCCTTTCGTTTTCGGCTGCGGCGGCAATGATTTTTTCGTCGCCCCTGCCGCCGTTTTCACAAACTCGGATAACTGAAACGGGTGTTTTTGCGAAATTATAATATTTATCGAAGTCCTGCAGGGCATTGCAGATGAAATAATCACAGCCCGTCTGATGGCGGATGATATTCAGCTTTGCGGCAACATAGCCCTCAAAGCCGTTATAATGGTCAAGATGCTCGGGATAAATATTTGTCATAACGGCAATATGGGGCGAAGCGGTTGTGAATTCAAGCTGGTGAGACGACATTTCAATAACCGCAACCTCAAAATCATCCTCGGCCATGCTGTCAAGCACGGGGATTCCGATGTTGCCGATAAGGCACGCCTTTTTGCCCGCCTGCTTAACCATTTCATAAATGAGCGTTGAGGTCGTTGTTTTGCCCTTTGTGCCCGTCACGCCGATGCAAACGCATTTTGAAAAACGCAGGAACAAATCCGTCTGACATGTGACCTCGATATTTTCCGAAACCGCAACATCCTTGAACGATATGCCGGGGGTCTTGATAACGGTGTCGTACTGCTCGATTGCGTCAAGATATTTTTCGCCGCAATGCAGGGTAACATTTTTATCGTTAAGCTCTATCGGGCGAAGATCGGCTATGCCGATATGCTTATCGGGCAGATTGCGCCTTATAATGTCATAGGTTGAGCGCCCTTCTCTGCCGAAACCGAGAATCAGCACATTGCGCTCTCTGAAATATTCAATCAACTGCTGAAACATATTTATGCATCCCCTCAACCGCAGTAATAAACTCTGCGGGTATTCCGTTTATTTCGTTAAATTCGCCGAAAAGGCGTTTGATTTCTTCTGCGCTTACGGGTCTGCGCCGCTTTTCATATTCGGAAAGCAGGGCGGGCTTCGGCACGCCCTCATATTTTTTGAGCGCCAGTTCAAGGCAGGCGTTGACCTCTCTTGCCGTTCCGACACATTCAAACGGCTTTATGCCCGAGAATCCGCAAAGCCCCTCAAAATCGCTCATAAGCTCCGTTTTTGTCAGCATATTGCATCCGAAAGCCTTTTCAAGCTCGCCGATTTCAACAAACGGCGAAAGCATTATAAACACAAAAAGGCATTTTGCGCATTTTCCGCACCAGATGTTCTTTTTACTGCCCGCATTGCAGGACTTGAAAACTCCGAGATACTTTGGATAAGCGGAAAACATTTTTGCAATCTGCGCTTCGTTAAACGGGCGCAAAAGACTGAAATAATTGATGTCAAAGCCGAAGCGTTCTTTCACAAAGCTATCAAAATCATGCTCAAATTCATAGGATTTTGAATACTGGTGATTAACATTTTCGCCGCCGACATTCGCCTCGTTTGCGCTCGATTCGTTGGAAAGAACGATGTTTTTTGCGCCGATAATGAAAGCGCAGTAATAGCCGAGAAAGGCGACAATCGCCGAAAACGGCGTGTGGCCGTTCAGAAAGCCGAGCCGATTAAGCTCCAGCAGATTTTTGTCAATCGTTCTGTAGGTTCTGATGATTCTGCCGCCGTCATACCCCGCCGCCGCAACACACTCGCTTCGGGCGGGCTGGTCATTGACGGTGAAAAACATGTTTTTATCGGCAAAGCCCGACAGCAGTTCGGTCGTAACTGCGCTGTCCTTTCCGCCGCCGACGGGGATAATATTAATACCCGAAGAATTGAAAGAACTGCCGAAATCCTCTTTTTTGCCCTCGGAAACGATTTCAACAAAGCTTTCATAATCGGTTTTAACCGAATTGCGGTAAAAAAATTCACCGAGCCCGCCGAACCAGAGCTTTTTGAAAAACGCCGCTTCTTCATCGGAAAGATGACCGCAGAGAACACGGACTTTCGGAGCGCAGGCGGCTTTCCAATAGCTGACCGCTTCAACCATGCCGATATAAAAAGCTATTCTTTTTGCCGCAGGAGAATCAACGCCGTTTATCAGCTTCAGATTATCCGTTTTTATCCTCGTTTCGGGCGTAAAAACCCAATCTCCGAGCGAAAAGCGGAAGCTGAGTATTATTTCATCTTCGCCCTTTTCAACGCCGAAGCTTTCATAAATAAAATCGGGATAGTCTTTTCTGAGCGTTTCAAAATCTGCCATAGATTTCCTCCTGAGGGTTTGTTTTATATATTATATCAAACTGTTTCGGCATATTCAAGAAAAACAGCGCAGATTTTGGCTTTCGGGCGCAAAAAGGCTTGTTTTATAATCTTTACACTAACAAAAAACAGATTACAGGTCAATTCCTTGCGGATTTAAACCCATAATCTGTCTTTTTTCAACTAATTAACTTTTGATTCCTCGCCGAAAAACAGCTTACATGAAGATTCCGAAGCTTCTGAGGAATTCAGCGCACCACTCAAGCACACCTGAGATAAGAGGCCAGAAAGCTGCCTGAATCTGCTCCAGCATTCCGAAATCCAATGACTTGATGTCAAATTCGGAAATAAGCTTTGCAATTGTGTAAACGAGTTCCATAAGTCCGTCTGCCTGAATATTCATTGTTTTTTGTCCCCCTTTTTTATTATGAATATGTATCCGCAAGGGAAATTTTACCTAATAAGAAAAATAACCCTGCGTATATATTATATCCCTTGCCGAAAGCCGTGTCAATACGCAAGAATGAATTTTTTGTTACAATTCCTGTAATAAAATGAAAATATTAGTCGGTTATTCAACGCAGTAGCTCTGATAGCGGTCAATCATTGCCGCATCGGCAATCAGCTCAAAATATAAACCGTTCTCTCTGTATTCCTCCGAAATTATGACGCTGTCCTTTCTCAGAGCGGAAGCGGCAGAGCCGTCGGAATAGGGAATAAGCATTTTCGCCCTCGCCCTTGTCGGCGGCAGAGCCTTTTGAATCGCCGCAAGGAGCTTGTCAAGCCCTCTGCCGTCAATTGCGGAAATTGCAACCGCATCTGATTCAAAAAACATGCTTGCGCCCTCGGGGAGCAGGTCGCATTTGTTATAAACGGGAATAATCGGCTTGCCGCTGCATCCGAGCTCATCGAGCAGTTCGTTGGTAACTCTGATATGCTCCGGGCATTCGGGGTCGGAAGCGTCGCTGACATTCAGAATAACCTTTGCGCAGGCGGCTTCTTCAAGCGTTGATTTGAACGCCTCAACAAGGTGGTGAGGCAGTCTGCGGATAAATCCGACCGTGTCAATGAGCATAACCTTTCTGCCGTCGGGCAGAGTCAGCGCCCTTGATGTCGGGTCAAGCGTTGCAAACAGCTTATCCTGTGCAAGCACTCCCGCATCGGTCAGAGTGTTCATCAGAGTTGACTTGCCTGCGTTTGTGTAGCCGACGATAACGACGGTTTCAACTCCGTCTTTTTCACGCCTTGCCCTTGCAAGTCCTCTGCGTTTTTCAAGCGCTTCAAGCGAATCTTCAAGGGATTTTATCCTGCGCCTGATATGGCGTTTGTCGGTTTCAAGCTTTGTTTCGCCGGGGCCTCTCGTTCCGATACCGCCGCCGAGCCTTGAAAGCTTCGTGCCCTGACCCGTGAGCCTCGGCAGAGAATAGCGAAGCTGAGCCAGCTCAACCTGAAGCTTGCCCTCGTTGCTTCTTGCCCTGTCGGCAAAGATATCAAGAATCAGCGTCGTTCTGTCGATAACCCTGACCTTGGTTGCTTTTTCAATGCTGCGAAGCTGAGCCGGAGACAGCTCGCTGTCGGCAATAACAAGCTCCGCTTCGTTATTTTCGCAGAATTCGCTCAGCTCTTCGAGCCTGCCCGTGCCGAGATAGGTTCCGGGGTCGGGCTTTTCTTTTTTCTGCCACATCCTGCCGATAACCTCTGCTCCCGCAGTCCGTGCAAGCTCTTCTAGCTCATCAAGTGAGATTTCGCAGTCATACTCGCCCGTGTCAACGGCAATCAGCACCGCCTTTTCGGGCTCCTGCTTGTTTTCATAAAGCTCCATATACTCTCCCGTTAAAGTGTAATATAGTGAGGAATAATACCTTTTCAGTATGTTCTCTTATTATTATGTTCATTATTATCACTTTTTCAACCTAAAAAAACAGATTACAGGTCAACAGATACCCACCTCTGACCCGTAATCTGCTTTTGATTTTAGCCTAATTTTATCGAATCCGCATTGATAATCTTGCCCTCGCCCGAATAGGTGACGGTTACGCTGTCGCCCTTGTTGAGGATAACAACATTCTTATCGCTTGAAGCGGCGATTGAGAAATAAGCCTCGTTTGAATCGAGCTTGATGAAGTAGTAGCTCTCGCCGCCCATAACCGCCGTTCTGATGTCGGTTATATTGCCGCTTGCCGTCAGCTTTTCCTCTGTCGGCTTATCAGGCTCCGATGAATTCGGAATCTCACCCGGCTCAATATCAACGGATATGCCGCTGCTCTTGAGGGCGGAAACATAGCTTGCAAGGCACTTGTTAAGGTCTGTGCCCGTTGCGCCCATCTTATTGTTGTTATACTGAGCAACATTAATCAGCGCATACTGCTGAACGATGTTGTAATCAGGGTCTTTGAGAGAAAGGAAGTAGGTGGGCTCGCCGCCGATGTTGAGAAGCAGGGGGAATGTGGCTTTATAGCCAAGGTCTTTAACTCGACCCTCTGCCGCCTGCTGAGCGGAATATTCCGTACCGCCCGTTACGCTGTAATAGACGGTCTCTTTGGTTCTCTGATTGATAAGAGCGAAGCCCGTGATTGACTGGTCGGAGGTTACGGATGTTATGCCCGTATACATCCAGACATCGTCGTCCTTAACGATATAGTTATAACCCATTGTGGTGGTGATAACATCTTTCTGGCCGAGAATGGAGTTCCAGAAGCCGTTCTGATACTTGCCGTAGTAGTTATACTGCTCAACAAGCAGGTCGGAATCATAGATTCTGTCAACCCACTGAAGCTCTTTGTCGTTTCTTATCTGGTCAATAGTGTAATATTCGCTCTCGCCCGTGTCGGCTTTAACGATAACTGCGCCGATAACATCGGTTCCGCCGAAAAGGCCGATGGTCTTGTCAAGCCTTGCACAAATCCAATAAGGAGTGCCCTCGTCGTCAATTTCAAAGGTTGCGTCGGCGAAAAGATATGTCGGATATTCAAAGCGAAGATGACGCTTGAGAAGTCTGTTGAAATGCTCCGAGGGAGAATATTTGATTCCGTTTTCGGTTTTCTTGAACTCGGTGCTTTCACTTGCCATGTCGATGATAACATATCCGGGCAGACCGTTTTTCATGTTGGTCAGCCACTTGATGATATTGTCATATTTAAGGGGCGCAACTCTGACGGGCTTATCCTTATAGTTAATCTGAGTGTACTGGGGATAAACGGCAAACTGCGAAACATAGCCCTCTTTCTGAAGATTGCCGAGCGCTCTTGAAGCAAGCTGAGCGGCGGCGTCCTCGTCAAGCTTCGGGATAATGCTGAAGCTCTCTGCGTCCTCCTCGGGGATTTCCTCGGAGAAATTGCCGTCGGTTCTGACTGAAATTATCTTGCTGTAGCTTTCGGCTCTGAAAAATTCGCTTGAAACAATAAAGCCGACCGCAACAACAGCAACAAGTGCGCCGATAATGATTCCCGGAACGAGCGCTCTCTTTTTGACATAGGGCATGTATTCGGGCTTGCCGAGAACATTTGCAAACAGGCCGTTGAATACAACATAAGAAGCCGCAACAATGCCGAGATAGATGTAAAAATCATATGACTTGAGATTAACGGCGGGAAGCATAAGATAGAAAGCAACCGCCGCCAGAACAAGCGTGCAGAGAACGCTCAGAACGATTTTGAGAGCCGCTCTCTCGGGCGGAATGACGATATCGTTCTTTCTGCCGCCGTCTTTTTTGGAAAAATCAACCTTAATGGGGTCCATATATTCATCTCCTTGTCCGTGTTACCATACAGTATAACCTATTTATTTTAATAATACAAGTCTTTTTTGTTAAGAATGCGGTTTGACATTCTGTTATTATCTGTGTTATTATGACATCATAAGACTTTAAGGAGTGAATATATCTTGTTTTCCGATTATATTGACACAATTTCGCCGCTGATAAAAGCCGACCCCGAGGTCGGCCTTGCGATGGAAGCCGAGCTGAAAAGGCAGAAAAGAAACCTAGAGCTTATCGCTTCCGAAAACATTGTTTCTCCGGCAGTTATGGCGGCTATGGGCAGCGTGCTGACAAACAAATACGCCGAAGGCTACCCCGGCAAGAGATACTACGGCGGCTGTGAATGCGTTGATGTTGTTGAGAATATCGCAATTGAAAGAGCCAAGAAGCTTTTCGGATCAGAGGCGGCAAACGTTCAGCCGCATTCGGGCGCTCAGGCCAACATGGCGGCTTATGCGGCAATTCTTCAGCCCGGCGATGTCGTTATGGGCATGAATCTTGCTCACGGCGGCCATCTGACCCACGGCTCACCCGTTAACGCAAGCGGAAAGCTCTATAAATTCGTGCCTTACGGCGTTAATTCCGACGGCTTCATCGATTATGACGAGCTTGAAAAAATCGCAAACGAAACAAAGCCCAAGCTTATTGTTGCCGGCGCTTCGGCTTACCCGAGAATCATCGATTTTGAGCGCATCGGCAAAATTGCAAAATCCGTCGGCGCATATTTCATGGTTGACATGGCTCACATTGCGGGTCTTGTTGCGGCGGGGCTTCATCCCTCGCCCGTTCCCTATGCCGACATCGTCACCACAACCACTCACAAGACCCTCAGAGGTCCGAGAGGCGGTCTCATTCTTTCAAAAGAGGAGCTTGCTCCCGCAATCAACAAATCCATTTTCCCCGGCAACCAGGGCGGCCCGCTCATGCACATCATCGCCGCAAAAGCGGTCTGCTTCGGCGAAGCTCTTGACCCGTCATTCAAGGTTTATCAGCAGAACATCATCGACAACTGCGCCGCTCTCGCAAAGGGACTTCTTTCAAGAGGAGTCAACCTCGTTTCGGGCGGAACGGATAATCACCTTATCCTCGTTGACCTGCGCTCGCTCGGCATAACCGGCAAGGAGCTTGAACAAAGGCTCGACAAGGTTTATATCACCGCCAACAAAAACGCCGTTCCCAACGACCCCGAAAAGCCGTTCGTCACAAGCGGCATAAGGCTCGGCACGGCTGCCGTCACCTCAAGAGGTCTCGGCACGGCTGAAATGGACAGGATTGCCGAGTTCATTTATCTCTGCGCAACCGATTTTGATAACAGCGCAGATAAAATCAGAGCCGAGGTCGGCGAAATCTGCAAGCGTTTCCCCATTTATGAGTAATTTTCGACGGAGATGAAATAAATGAACGGAATTTTCACGGCACTTCTCACGCCGTTTAACGATGATTACACGATCAATGAATCGTCTCTCAGAAAGCTTGTTGAATTTAACCTTGAAAAGGGCGTTAACGGCTTTTATGTCGGCGGAAGCACGGGCGAAGGCATGGTTATGTCTCCCGAAGAGCGCAAAGAGGTTTTCCGCATCGTCAAAGAGGCGGCGGGTGGCAGAGTTCCGATGATTGCCCATTGCGGAGCAATCTCGACCGATTCCGCAATCGACATGGCGAAAACGGCGGAAGCCCTCGGCTACACCGCAGTTTCAGCCGTCGCTCCATTCTATTATTCTTTCCCCTACCCCGCAATCAGAAAATACTATGACGATATCGTATCGAGCGTATCAATTCCGATGGTCGTTTATAATTTCCCGGGCGGCAACGGCTTCACATTCACGGCGGATTATGCCTCGGAAATGTTTGAGGATGAGCGTTTTATCGGCATAAAGCACACCTCGGCTGACCTTTTCGCCCTTCAGCAGTTCAAGCAGAAAATCAAAAGACCCGTCACGGTATTCAACGGCTTTGACGAAATGTGCCTCGGCGGACTTTCGATGGGCGCTGACGGTGCAATCGGCAGCACATATAATTTCATGGCGGACAGATTTTTGAAAATCTACGATGAATTCCATAACGGAAGCATTGAAAAGGCTCAGGAAATTCAGAACGGCGCAAACGAAATAATTGCCGAAATGATAAAATACGGCGTTTTTCAATGTGAAAAAGCCGTGCTGACCCATATGGGCATTGATATGGGCCCGTGCAGACGGCCGTTCCTGCCGATAAGCAAAGAGGGCTTTGAGGCAATGAAAAAGGTTGCCGACGACTGCAAGGCATGGAAAGCGGAATAAAATAACAGAACGCAAACAGGCGGCTTGACTTATCGTCAGACCGCCTGATTTTTTTCGGAATACCGAACCCTACGGTTGTCCGTTAATACGCCTCAAATTCCAACGGAACGCCGAGGACAGCGTTCCCTACCGAAAAACCATATATAT
>JBJEQD010000066.1:0-9132 GCA_051881575.1 Acutalibacteraceae bacterium
AAAGGTTTCCATTGCTTTTTCGCTTCTTGAAAGCGCCGAACCGAAGCCCTGAGGAATACCGTTCATATCTAACATTTAAAAATCACCTCACAGATATTTTTATCATTTATCTGCATGTTATTCTTTATCAAATAACATGATTTTCACCCGATATATTCGGTAAAGTATTGTATTTTACCCATATATATGGTATAATAACACAAATTTGAATTTAAAATAGGAGGAAACAGCCTATGAAATACAGAAAAATGGGTAAAACGGGCGTTGAGGTTTCCGCCCTCGGCTTTGGCTGCATGAGATTGCCCACCGTTGACGGTCAAGATAATTGCATTGACGAGGAAAGGGCAATAGGAATAATCCGCAGCGGAATTGACAGCGGTATTAATTATGTTGATACTGCGTTCGGATATCACGGCGGCAACAGCGAAAGGCTTGTCGGTAAAGCTCTTAAAGACGGTTACCGTGAAAAGGTAAATCTTGCAACAAAGCTTCCTCTTTGGAATGTTAAATGTGAGGAAGATGTTGAACGCATTTTCAATGAACAGCTCCAAAAGCTTGACACAGACCATATAGATTTTTATCTTCTCCATGCCGTCAATAATGACTCATGGGATAATGTTGTTACAAAATTCGATGTTCTGCCGAAGCTTGAAAAGCTTAAAGCGGAGGGCAAAATAAAACATATCGGCTTCTCTTTCCATGATGACCTTTGGGTTTTCAAAAAGGTAATTGATGCATATGACGGTTTTGAATTTTGCCAGATTCAGTTTAATTATATCGATGTTGATTATCAGGCAGGCCTTGAAGGGCTTGAATATGCCGCTTCAAAAGGTCTCGGCGTAATTGTTATGGAACCGCTCCTCGGAGGAAAGCTTGCTTCTCCGAATGAAAGAGTCGCCGCAAAGCTTTCAGCAGAAAAAACTCCCGTTGAATGGGCGCTCGATTTTGTTTGGAACAGACCTGAGGTTTCAATGCTTCTCAGCGGCATGGGCAATATGCAGATGGTAAACGATAACATCGGCTATGCCGACAGGAGCAACCCCGGAATGCTCTCTGAAAAAGATCTTGCCATGCTTTCTGAAGCAAAGCATGTTTTTGATGAAATGGTTCTTGTTCCTTGCACGGGCTGTGAATACTGCATGCCTTGCCCGTCCGGTGTTAAGATTCCGAAGATATTTTCAGCGTTCAATAACATAACAACAGGCGGCAGAAGGTTAGTCAAAGATATTTTCCCCGATATCGAAACCAACGCTTCTCTTTGCAAAAAGTGCGGAAAATGCGAGAACGCCTGTCCTCAGCATATAAAAATATTTGACACGCTTAAAACAATAATCGATAAATTTTAATGGGGTGAAGCATATTGAAAATTTTATTTCAAGGAGATTCAATAACCGATTGGGGCAGAGACCGTTCGGATTATCATAATCTCGGCGAAGGCTATCCGCTTTTTGCCTCCGAATTTATCAAGCGGGAAAATCCCGAAACCGAGTTTGAATTTATTAATCTCGGTATAAGCGGAAATCAGACCGCAGACCTTGTTAACAGGCTTCAAAGCGATTTTATTGACATTCAGCCCGACCTTGTTTCGATTATGATCGGAATAAACGATACGTGGCACAGAGCCGAAAATCGAAAATGGCTCGGCAATGATGTTTTTGAATCCAATTACCGCAAGGTTCTTTCTGAAATAAAAGAAAAAACAAATGCTAAAATTCTGATACTTGAAGCATTTCTGCTTCCCGTGCCCGATAAAGAATATTTCAGAGTCGATCTTGACCCGAAAATTCAGATTGAACGGAAGCTTGCAAGGGAATTTGCGGATTATTTTATACCCGTTGACGGCTTGCTTGCTCAGGCTTGTATCGGAAAACCTGCATCTCATTGGTCAGATGACGGCGTTCATCCGAACAAAAACGGCGCAGAATTTATCGGCAGACTTTACGCCGACGCATTTAATAAAATGGTTGAGTTAGGAATCCTGTAAAATGAAAAAAATCTCTAAAGTTCTGAATTATATTTTTGTTGACGGACTTTCGGGCATGGCGCTCGGTTTGTTCGCAACGCTGATTATCGGCACAATTCTTGATCAAATAGGCGGCTTTCTTCCCGAGAGAGTCGGTGTTTACTTAATTTCAGTTGCTTCTGTTGCAAAATCGCTTACCGGCGCAGGTATCGGCGTCGGAATGGCGTTTAAATACAACAGTTCGCCTCTCACGGGCGTTTCAGCCGCCGTTGCGGGCATGGTCGGAGCTTTTGCTTCAAAGCTTCTTGCGGGCTCGGTTATCACGGAATCGGGAATGCTGTATTCAGGCCCCGGTGATCCGCTTGCAGCTTTTATTGCAGCTTTTTTTGCCATTCAGGCAGGCAGGCTTATAAGCGGTAAAACAAAGCTTGACATTCTTTTAACGCCGGCTGTTTCGATTATTGTCGGCTCTGCCGCAGGTCTTCTTATAGGGCCTCCTGCTTCAAAAGTAATGACATATCTTGGCAATGTTATCAGCTGGGGCATGGAGCAGCAGCCGATACTCATGGGTATTATCGTTTCTGTGGTAATGGGTATCTGCCTCACGCTTCCCATCAGTTCTGCGGCTCTTGCAATAATTCTCGGTCTTTCCGGCATTGCGGGCGGTGCGGCTGTTGTCGGTTGCAGCGCTCAGATGATAGGCTTTGCCGTTGCAAGCTACCGTGAGAATAAGCTTGGCGGTTTGCTTGCTCAGGGTGTCGGAACATCAATGCTTCAGATGCCCAATATAATCAAGCATCCGCAGATATGGATTCCGCCGATTGTTGCAAGCGCAATTCTCGGCCCGATTTCTTCGGCTGTTCTTAAGATGACATGTTATGCTTCAGGTGCAGGCATGGGAACCTCAGGGCTTGTCGGTCAATTTATGACATACGCTTCAATGGTTGAATCGGGAGCAGACCCCAAAATTGTTTTGCTTGAAATGCTTATTATGCATTTCATCGCTCCCGCTGTTATTACCCTTGCGGTTTCGGAATTCATGCGCAAAAAGAAGTTTATTAAGCTCGGCGACATGGAGCTTAAAAACATAAATTAATTTAACGGAGGTCAATTATGGGAAAGAAACTTACTGCAATCATTCTTGCACTTGCTGTTTTATTTACTGCATTTGCAATACCCGCTTATGCGGCAAAAGAAGTTACTTCTTCTGTAGAAAGAGGCTTCTACCGTGTTGTTGACAAAGTTATTGATGTTCTTGTCGGCGGCATATCGGCAATGATAAAAGAACCCGACTGGGTCAACAAGAAAGATTTTGTCTCTGAGAATTTTTATGAAGGACTTGCTCCCGAGGAATTCAGAGATGAGCCTGCAAACGATTCCGTTTGGATGATTGGCTATTCAAACGGTTCGATTCAGACGGGCAATGAGCTTGACGGCGAGCATTATGTCGGCGGCAGTCTCTCGGTAACCAAAAAGGTTGCTACCGGTATAAGAGACGATCAGAAGGTCAGAACCGTTGCTATCTCAGACGGCAGGGGAATAAGCATTTTCTCTTCAATTGACTGCTACGGTATTTCAAACCCCGATGTCAGAGGAATCCGTGCACAGTTTGAAGAATACGCAAAGGCTAATAACATTAATATTACTGCAATTAACATTTCTGCGCTTCATCAGCACAGCTGTGTTGACACCTTTGGTTTAAACGGCGATCTTCTCGGTGCACTTTTCTTCTCTTCATTCAGAAATATGTTCGGCAAAGAGCTTCCCAACGGTCAGAATAAGGAATTCATGGAGAATCTTTATAATGTAACCGTTAATACCATGATTGACGCAGTTAAAGATATGCAGCCCGGTAAGCTTTATTTCGGAACTGCCGATGCCGAGGAGTACATGAGAGACAAGCGTGATCCTCAGGTTTTCGATAAGAACCTTAACAGACTTCGTTTTGTTCCCGATGCTGAGGGCGAAAAAGAGACTTGGATAGTTAACGGAAATATTCATTGCGTAGGCAACGGAGCGGCAGGAACTCTTATTACGGGCGACTATCCTTATTACATGGAAAAATATATCAATGAAAATGCTAATGCAAACCTTTTCTATATTCTCGGTGCTGAGCTTGCTTTGACTTCTAAGGGCGATTCAGTTGAGAAAGATCCTCAGCTTGTTGAGGAATACGGAGACAGATACGCAGGTCTTGTAGCATTCGGCACAACCCTCGGAAAACTTCTTTGCTCGATTAATAACGATGAACCCGTTGAACCTATTTTCAACATCAGAATGGAAGAAATATTTGTTCCCGTTGAGAACAATATTCTTAAGCTTGCCGCAAAGGGCGGTTTGTTGACAAATCAGATTGTTAAAACCGGTATCGGCAAGTATGAGGTTCATTCCGAAATCGGTTATGCAGAGTTCGGCAAAAACATTTCCGTTGCAATTATTCCCGGTGAAATTGCTCCCGAAATCGTATTCGGCGGAACAGTCAGCGCAGCTGAGTCATGGGACGGAACTGAATGGAATTATCCCTCATTCAGCGAAGTTGCAGGCAACAGAAAGCTTATTGTATTCGGTATCACCAATGACCAAATCGGTTATCTTCTTCCCGATAACGAGTGGCATTCTTATCTGACCGAAAACGAAGAAATCGTTTCAATCGGTCAGGATGCAGGCGCATGCATTGTCGAAGCATATCTTTCACTTTATAAAAAAGTCAGATAACTGTATATTTTTATCCGCTTTAAGCCCTGCATTTTTTGCGGGGCTTATGGCGGAATTAATGTGTTTTAATGAATAGAATTAACAATTATAAGCATACGATGGCGGCAAGCTTTATCGGCTACATTACTCAGGCTATTGTCAATAATTTTGCGCCATTGTTATTTGTAACATTTCAGAAATCATTCGATATCTCTCTTTCAAAAATCAGCGCTCTTGTAACGGTCAATTTTTGCTTACAGCTTATAGTTGATTTTATAGCGGCAAAGTTTGTTGATAAAATCGGCTACAGAGTCAGCATTGTTGCCGCTCATATTTTTGCCGGAGCGGGGCTTGCTCTTATGGGCATTTTGCCTTTTAAGCTTTCAAATCCTTATTTCGGGTTGATTATCGCAATTGCTTGCTATGCAATCGGCGGTGGACTTATTGAGGTTCTTATCAGCCCGATAGTTGAAGCCTGCCCGAATGATAAAAAGTCAGCGGCAATGAGCCTGCTTCACTCTTTCTATTGTTGGGGTCATGTTGCCGTTATTTTGTTTTCAACATTATTTTTCGTAACAGTCGGAATTGAAAAATGGCAGCTTCTTGCTGTAATTTGGTCAATAATTCCATTTGTAAATGCAATTTATTTCTGCTTTGTGCCGATAAATACTTTGGTTGAAGCCGAAAACGCAGTTCCGATTAAGAAACTGTTTAAATCAAAGCTTTTTTGGATTTTTATTCTTCTTATGCTTTGTGCAGGCGCTTCGGAGCAGGGGATGAGCCAATGGTCATCGGCTTTTGCCGAAATCGGATTAAATGTTTCAAAAACAACCGGAGATCTTCTCGGGCCGTGCATGTTCGCTGTGATGATGGGAATTTCAAGGGTATTTTATGCGGCGATGAGCACCAAGCTAAATTTGACAAAATTCATTTCTGTCAGCTGTATTTTCTGCATAATAAGCTATCTTATCGCTTCATTTTCGCCTATTCCCGTTCTTTCGCTTATCGGCTGCGGCTTATGCGGTCTTTCTGTCGGTATTCTTTGGCCGGGAGTTTTCAGCCTTGCGGCGGAAAAAGCATCTTCGGGCGGAACTGCAATGTTTGCATTTCTCGCTCTTGCGGGAGACCTCGGCTGTTCATCGGGTCCGACTCTTGTCGGCACGGTATCGGGCGCATTTAACGATAATCTGAAAATCGGATTTCTTGCAGCTCTGATTTTCCCGATTGCTTTGATTATCGGAATATTTTTGCTTAAAAAATTTAAAAAAACTCTGAAAATTTAAAAATAATTCAACAATAATTATGAAAAAATTTAAGGAAAACAGGTTAGAATTCTTTTAAGGCGGTGATTATTTGGGCAAGAAAACAACAATTAAATATGCGCTCAAAGAAACCGATTTTTTGCTTTATATAACCTGCATTCTTTTGTCGGCATTCGGAGCGTTGATGGTATACAGCGCAACAAGAAACGATGCCATTAAAGCGGGTGAACTGCTCAGCCGTGAATGTCTGATAATGATAATGGCGGCAGGCCTCGGAATACTGCTGTGCTTTGTAATTTCATTCCTTGATTATGATGCTATCGTCAGACTTTGGCCTTTAGTCGGCGGTATATGCTTGCTGTTGATTTTTTCTCTGTTTATCTGGGGCGACGGTCCTGCTGACCGCCCCGATGCAAGATGCTGGCTTCCGATTATCAAAACCGACAGCTTTTCCGTTAACTTTCAGCCCTCGGAGCTTGCGAAAATCGGATTTTTGATTACTTTTACAGCCCATATTGAAGCTGTGAAAGACAATATCAACAGCGTTAAAAATATTCTCCTGCTGACTCTGCATGCTTTAATTCCGATCGGCTTAATTATAATTACAGATGACCTCGGTTCCGCAATTATTTTTGCATTCATTTTTGTCGGCATGATGTTTGTTGCAGGCGTTAAACTCAGATATTTTGCGGTCGCAATCGGAATGGTTATTGCAATGGCTCCCGTTATTTGGGTTAAATTTCTTGCAACATTCCATAAGCGCAGAATTCTTGCAATATATTACCCATCGGCTCTGAGCGAAGATGTCTATAAGAATGTCATTTATCAGCAGCAAAGGGGAGTCAACGCCATCGGTTCGGGTCAGCTTCTCGGCGACGGTTTGTTCAAAGGAACTTACACTCAATCCGCAAAAGGCATTCCGGTTAATGAAAGCGACATGGTTTTCACCGTTGTCGGTGAAGAACTCGGATTTATCGGATGCTTTGTGCTCTTGCTTGTGCTTGCGTTTGTTATTATCCGTATTGTATCTGTAGGAAAAAAATCAAGAAACCTGACGGGCAGTCTGCTTTGTTACGGAACTGCTTTTATGATTGGCGCCCAGGTTATTATCAATATCGGCATGTGCCTGATGATTTTCCCGAGCATCGGTATTACTCTGCCGTTTATCAGCGCAGGCGGCTCATCAAATCTGTGTATTTATTTTGCAATCGGTCTTGTAATGAGCGTTTACCGATTCAATCAAAACCGTGAGCCGGTCAATTTCAGGCTTACTCACATCAGCACCCCATTTGCAGAAACTTAAAAATAATAAAGCCGATTCTTTGAGCAGTTATGCTTGCAGGTCGGCTTTTTTCAATGTTTAATCAATATCTTGACATAATATAGCTATATTTTCTTGACAAATCACCAAATATAGTATAAAATCTATCGTGTATAATTATAAAAATACATCTTTGATTGGAGTGGAATTATAAGTGAGCGAGAATATTGTTCAATATGTAGTTGCCGCAAGCGGCGGTGACACCGATGCAATGGCAAAGCTCTACTCAAAAACATTAAAAGCATCTTTTTATCTTGCTTCTGCGCTTTGCGCCGATGACCGTGCAGTTGAAATAACAAAAGAAGCATATGCAAAAGCCTTTTGTTCAATTGATAAGCTGAAAAAACCCGAAGCTTTTGAAATCTGGATGAAGCAGAATGTTGCTTCGGTATATAAAGAGAAACAGAAATTTGTGTTTACCGATGCTGAGGCAGGTTCCGAAGAAAATTCATCGGAATTTTTGCCTGAAAGTGCATTTGAAGATTCGGAACTCAGCGAAAAGGTTCTGAATGCAGTTGCATCACTCAAACCTGAGCTTCGCACGGCTCTTGTTCTTCATTATAACAACGGTATGCCTGTTTCCGCTCTTGCAAAATTCCTCGGAGTATCCGAAAGCACGGCAAATTCACTTCTCGGAAAAGCAAGAGCCGTAGTTATTGCCGCATCGGGCATTGAAGCTTCTTCTGCTCCAGGGGTTTCAGGTTCTCTGCCTGTTTTGACCCGAATTTTCCAGAGAAGCGCTGCGGGAATAACAATTGAAAATACTGATGTCAGAGACATTTTCATTTATGCTATTGACGCTTACGAGGCTTCAAAGCCTGTCGTTGTTGATTCCGAACAGCAGCCTATTGAAGAAGAACAGCCTGTTCAGGCTCAGGAAGAATCCGCAGAGCAGGAGACAGCTCCGAGCGTTGAGGATAAAGTCGAAACCGAGAGACCGGATAATATTATATCATTCAAGCAGAAGATTAATGATATTCTTGACGGAGAGAATATAAAATCATCATCGGAAGCATCAGATGAAGAAGAAGAACCTACCGAATCCGAGCCCTATGTTCCCGATATCGATATTTCTTCCGGTGCAAATGATATATCTTTCAAAGATTTCGGCGGAATATCAATTGATGCCGATAATACCGAAGCGGAAGATTCACAGCCTACTGAAGCTCCTGCACCCGCTCCAAAAAAGCCTGTTAAATTAAATGCTAAAATTATCGGAATTGCCTGTGCGGCTCTTTTGGTAATAGTAATCATTATTGTTGCGGTTGCTTCAGGCGGCAAAGATAATAAACCCGATGTCAACTCCGCCGACGCATCAAACGGCATAACTTCTGTTGAGGACGCAATTGCTCAGGGTTATCTTTGGCAGCCCGGCGGTTTTGCAGAATGCACAGAGATAGTATATCTTGACGAAAACTGCTGTTATTTCAAGTCTGCTACAACAGGAAAATACGGATTGCTTGACTATCAGGGCAATGTCATTCTCCAGCCGAATTATGACGGATTTGAACGCTGCAGCAGCGGCAGAGATTATTCGGGTCGCAACAGCTATCATAGCCTTGTTAAAATCGGCAATGAAACCTTTGAATTCCTTATCACCAACGGTATGGCAGTTGTTTCCGAAACACCTCACGCTTCTCATTCTGTTGACACCGAAAAGCTTGATGGCACATCTTATGATGAGCGTGACCGTTATTTTGAGGGCTATGCTGCCGCAAGAAAGAACGATAAATGGGGCTATGTCAGCCAGGATAAGGATAAGAAAGTCATTCCCTATGAATACGAAGCGGTTAATGACCTTACTGCAAATGAAGCTTCTTATACCGATTACTGCCGTGGAGTAACAGGCGGACTTATTGCCGTTAAGAAAGACGGTAAGATGGGAATTATCA
>JBJEQD010000067.1:0-101063 GCA_051881575.1 Acutalibacteraceae bacterium
ATCCTCAGCCCTACGGGCAGCTCCTTTTCTAAGGAGCCCATGGCGAAAGCTTAATTGAAGCAATGAACCAATTGTAAAACCGTGGCTGACGGCATCGGCTCCTTTGGCAAAGGAGCTGGCGCATAGCGCCTGAGGATTGGAGAATTTAAAAACCGACCCGGCGGAGGCTGATACACCTCTGCCGGGTTGTTTTATGCTTACTCCTCAATCAAAAAATGCCTTTGAACGCTTCGGGAATTGTCTTAGTCAATCCGAAAATCTTCTTGAAGAATGCCACGATTTTCTGCCATAAGCCCGCCTTTGCGGTCATTTCCTGCGTGTCGGAGCTGATAACATTTCCGTCCTTGTCATAGACCGTTGCGGTGAATACCGTTTTGCCGTTTGACTTGGGCGAAATCTTGCAGGTCAAGCCGTCTGCGGAAACGCTCATGTCAAAGTTGCCGTTGCTCTCTGACCATTCAATATATGCACCGTCAGGCAAAGGTCTGTCGATATCAAGATGCAGAATTATGCTGTCGCCGTAGCTGATATTGGTTGTTGAGGGGGTGCGGATATATAGAATACCCGGGTCTTCTATGCCCCCCTTGACCTCAACAACAGCATAGTAGCTGAAATGGTCGGTTTCAAAGACAAGATAATTACCCTCGACAACGGCATTCATATTTTCAACCGTGCCGGAATTTGTGTTGACATGATAAACAAAGGTTTTTGCCGGGTCATAGCCTGCGGGAATGGGGATTTTAACCTTGACCTTGCCGTTCGGCTGAGTTACAACGCCGTCAACAGTCATCTTAATATCATAAATCTCATTGCTGTTGATATCAAGCTGAGTGCTGATAACATCAAACGCTTTTCCGTCAAAGGTGCGCTCAACTTCAAGCCCGACTTCGCCCTCATGGAAATTTGAAATATATTCAACGCTGACATCCGTTGCCTCGTCTGAAACGGTTTCTTTCTTAGTCTCCACGGTCTCTCCGCTTTCCGAATCCTCTTCGGCGTAGATTATGGTTGCATTTTTAAGCTTATCGTTACCGGAGTTAATACTAATTTTATTCCACATTGAAGGAGAACCTGAATAATAAACGGTGTTAAGATTATCGCATGAGGAAAAAGCATAGCTATCAATTGAACTGACCGATTTCGGAATTGTTACAGATTTCAAATTGTAAGAACATGTGAATCCGTCAACTCTTGTTACAGTATCGGGAATCGTATAATTATTTCTCGGATTCCCTGCGGGATATTGAATGAGTTCTGTTTTATCTTTATTAAATAAAGCGCCAAAATTGTCGTTTGAATAGTTCGGGTTGTTTTTGTCAACTTCAAAATACTCAATTTTTTCACAATAATCAAACGCTTGATGTCCAATATCTATTACGCTTGCCGGTATTGTAACATTCATAAGACTACTGCAACCATAGAACGCAGTCCATCCAATGTTCGTAACGCTGTCGGGAATTATTACGCTTGTAAGATTATCACAATAATAAAAAGCACGATCATCAATGCTCGTTACGCTGTTGGGAATTGTTACGCTTGTGAGATTATAGCAATTTTTAAACGCATCATCGCCAATACTTGTGACACTGTCAGAAATTGTGTATTTCGTTGTTGTGTTTCCTGCAGGATATTGAATAAGATTTGTTTTATTCTTATTGAACAGAACTCCAAATCCATCGCTTGAATAGTATCGATTATTTTCATCAACTGTTATGCTTTCAAGGTTGTTGCAGTTTCTAAAAGCATGACTTCCAATTCCTGTTACGCTTGCAGGAATTGTTACAGTCGTGAGATTAGAGCAGTATTCAAACGCAGATCCTCCAATGCCCGTTACGCTGTCAGGGATTGTTACACTTGTGAGGTTATAGCATTTTTCAAACGCATAAGAATCTACGATCGTTACGCCGTCAGGAATTGTGTATTCTTTTCCTGTATTTCCGATTGGATATTGAATCAGTTCAACTTTGTTCTTGTCAAACAAAGCTCCGTATTCATCACATGAATAGTGTTGATTGTTTTCATCAACTGTTATGTTTTCAAGTTTGTTGCAGTTTCTAAAAGCATAACTTCCAATTCCTGTTACGCTTGCAGGAATTGTTACACTTGTGAGATTAGAGCAATTTTCAAACGCAGAAGCACCAATGTTCGTTAATTCGTTCGGAAATGAATTTATTTTAAGATTAATGCACTCATAAAAAGCACAAATACCTATGCTTGCTAATCCACTCGGAAAAGTGTCAATTGTAAGTTTATAGCAACTACGAAATGCAGACGAACCAATATTTTTCACACTGTTCGGCAGAGTAATATTTGTAAGACTGTTGCAATTACTAAACGCATCATCAGCAATAATGATTGTACCGTCTTTAACGGTATATTCTCCTGAAATAATACGCTTTGCCTTTATTAAGCAATTATCAATATAAAGAACATTGTCAACCCAATTATCTTCATTAATAAAAAAGCCGGTCTCTTCAAAAGCATTTAGTTCTATAGATTTAATTCCCTTGCCGATTGAAATTGTTTTAAGATTTAAGCAACCGTAAAATGCTGAATGTCCAATTTCTTCAACACTATCCGGAATTTTAATTTTTATTAATGATATGCATGTTCCAAAAGCATTGCTTCCAATACTTTTAACACTGTCAGGAATTGTTATATTTGTGAGCCCGGCACAGCCACTGAAAGCCGAAGAACCTATACTTGTAACACTGTCGGGAATTGTTACACTTGTGAGACTGGTACAACCATAGAACATCGAATGACTTATGCTTGTAACGCTGTTAGGTATAGTTACATTTGTGAGACTTTCGCAGTATGCGAATGCACCGACATCAATACTCGTTACGCTGTCGGAAATTGTTACGTTTATGAGATCAGAGCAATTTGCAAACGCATAAGCGCCAATGCTCATTACGCTGTTTGGTATCGTTATGCTTGTGAGATTATAGCAATTATTAAACGCATCATCGCTAATAACTGTTATGCTGTCGGGAATTGTTACACTTGTGAGACTGGTACAACCATAGAACATCGAATGACTTATGCTTGTAACGCTGTTAGGTATAGTTACATTTGTGAGACTTTTGCATTGTGCGAACGCACCGGTGCCAATACTTATTACGCTGGTGGGAATTGTCACGCTTGTAAGATTATTGCACTCATAAAAAGCATATCCGTTAATGCTCGTTACGCTGTCAGGAATTGTGTATTCCTTTGCTGTGTTTCCTTCAGGGTATTGAATAAGCTTCGTTTTTTCTTTGTTAAATAAAGCTCCGTATTCATCGTTTGAATAGTTTTGATTGTTTTTATCAACTGATATGCTTTCAAGCTTTTTGCAAGATTCAAAAGCATTATTTCCGATATTTATTACGCTTGCAGGGATTGTAATGCTTGTGAGATTAGAGCAATGTTCAAACGCATAAGCGCCAATGCTCATTACGCTGTTCGGTAATGCTATGTTTGTGAGACTATCGCAACCTTCGAATGCATGGGTGCCGATACTCACTACACCGTTCGGTATAGTCACGCTTGCGAGATTAGAGCACCATTCAAACGCAGAATCACCAATATTTGTTACGCTTGCGGGAATTGTTACGCCTGTAATACTTTTTAGAAAAAAGAAAGCATAATCAGCAATAACGGTTGTGTTGTTTTTGACGATATATTCTCCGGAAATATCTCCATTTGCTTCTATCAGACAATTATCAATATAAAGAACATTGTCAGTCCAGTTATCTTCATTAATATAATAGCCGGTCTCTCTAAAAGCGCTTTCACCAATTGATTTAATTCCGCAGCCGATTGATATTTTTTTGAGATTCAAGCAACCGTAGAATGCTGAATGTCCAATTTCTTCAACACTATTTGGAATTGAAATATTCGTTAATGATATACAATGATAGAAAGCGTTGTTTCCGATGGTTGTAACACTGTTTGACAGAATTACATTTTTCAGTCCTTTGCAATTGTAAAATGCATCATTAGCAATAACGGCTGTGTTATTTCTAACGGTATATTCTCCGGAAATATCTTCTTTTGCTTTTATCAAACAATTTTCAATATAAAGAACTTTGCCTACCCAATTTTCATCATTATTATAATATGCAGTTCCTTCAAATGCATTTCCATCAATCCATTTGATTCCGCTATTGGGGATTGAAATGCTTGTGAGACTTTTACAATACTTGAAAGCCTCATATTCAACGCTCTCTATGCTGTTGGGTAAGGTTACACTTTCAATGCTGATACATTCATAAAACGCAGAAAAACCAATCGTCGTTACCGGACATCCCTCAATAGTATCCGGAATTACCAATTCTCCGCTTGCTGATGTGTCGCAACCAGTTATTGTTACTTCACCGTCATTGATTTCATATGTCAGAACTCCATAGGTTGCCGCCTCGGCTTTTGGTGCAATTAGCTCTCCGATGCTCGGCAATTCCAGCCCGACCAGCCCCGCAAGCGGAGCGGCGCCGAACACCATAGTCAGAGCAAGAATAAAAGCCAATGATTTTTTAAATACTTTTTTCAATTGAATATCCTCCTCTTTGCTTTCCAAAAATAATATTTTAAATATTGTAACACATTTGTGTTCAATTGACAACATATGTATTCATATTTTTTTGAATTATCCTTTAAAATTTTGTTGAAAGGAGATGCGAAGATGTTGGATTCAGCAAAATTTGGCAAGGCAATTCAAAAAATCAGAGAGGATAAAAAGCTTTCTCAGGAGGTCGTCAGCGGACTTGCCGGAATCGGAAGAACACATTTGAGTGCGATCGAAAGAGGCGAAAGAAAGCCTACGCTTGAAACTTTTTTCAAAATTGCCGAGGCTATGGATATGAAACCGAGCGTATTAATGGCAAAAATCGAAAATGAGCTTGACGGCTTTTGCTGAATTCCTCAAACGCAGTCTTTTAAAGAGAAAATTCATCTATAATAAAAAGCGGAGATATGCACCTTTTAAAGCACATATCTCCGTGTTGCTTTATTTCGGTTTTTTATTCCTCCATCTGCTTTCCGAGGAATGAAGCGGCAATCTGTGCAAGCTTTGTTTCGGTTTGAGTCGGGCAGGAGCCGTTGTCGTTGAGCAGCATTACGATTGAGCCGGAAACATCTCCGCCCCCGACAATCGGGAAAGCCACGGCGGCTTCCCTGTCAACGCCCTCGATGGGCTTCATGCGTTCGCTGTCAACGCAGCAAACATAATTTTCACGCTTTTCCATAACGCTCTCAAGGCTCTGGCTGACCCTGCGGTCAATAACTTCCTTTTTGGAAATGCCTGCGCAGGCTATAACGCTGTCTCTGTCGGTGATAATAACCGCAAGCCCCGTTCCTCTCGAAAGAACCTCCGCATACTGCGCCGTTATCGACGACAGTTCACCTATCGGGGAATATTTTTTGAAAATAACCTCGCCGTCCGAATCTGTATAAATCTCCAACGGGTCGCCTTCACGGATACGCATGGTGCGGCGGATTTCCTTGGGGATAACAACACGGCCGAGGTCGTCAATTCTTCTGACAATACCTGTTGCTTTCATTTTTCAATCAATCTCCTTGAAACCATATCCTTATTTGTATTGGTTTTATTTTGCTATGTTATTGTATGTCGGAGATTGCCGATTTATTCTGTGTTTTCAGATTGATAAAAAATGAACTTGAAGAAGCTGAGCATATAGATTTTGATAAATTATGTTGCAAAAGAATGATTAAAAAGCTTATCTTGTTATGACAGAAGCAAGCAAATATTAATTTCAATCGAACTAATATTACAAAAAGCACAATTTTAAACATCGCCGAAGCAGAAATAATCTTCCACAAATTCAATCATTGCTTGCTCTTTATCCTCGCCGGGTTCTGCGATGAAATCTTGGTCGGGATCGTGAAACCAAAGATAAGCAATTTCTTTTGTTTCGTCGTTATAACCGACAATGCCGAACTTTTTGGGATATTCGCCGCCGTCGGCAACTCTCATATGAAATCCTTTATACTCAAATTCGGTTACGGGAACGGCATAATATTCGCCGGACATATTCGCTAAAACGGGTTCGGTCAAAAAATTGTAGGTTTCTTCGACCTCTTGCTTTTTGGCAATATAAAAATCATCATATTTCACCTTGACCGTCATAGTGTCGGTCATAAAGATTAACAGTAATTTTTTATCGTGGTCATAGGAAACGCTGTCATAGCTTGCAAAACCGCTCGGCAAAAAATCCTCTGCTTCATATTTTTCACGGTGATATTCATAGATATACCGTTCAACAGTCCAATTTGAACAAGATGACAGAACAAGAGAAATCAGCAGGAATGAAACGGCTGTAAAAACATATTTAATCTTTTTCATTTAAAAATCCTCTATGTTTTCTTGGATATATGAGATTATCTGCCATTCAAAATCGGGTTCCCATTCATCAGCGGGTGTGTAAATATCTATATATTCGCTGTTGAATTCATCAAACGGCTTGCTTTGTTCACAGCCCTCTCCTTTCATCATCTGAAAATGGCTGTTATCAGCGCTTTGAGCCTTGCGAAAAATGAATTTGCGAAGCCTGAAAGCGCAGTCATAATTTGCCTGATACGGCTTTGGCTCTTGATTTGGAATTCTGCTTCCGCCGTTCCGGAATAGTTGCCGATTCCCTTTATCTTAACTTTGGCCGTGCCCTCGTCAACATTGCCGCTGAAAGTCAAGGTATAATCAACGCCCTCTCTGAGCACATTTCCGCCGTCGGTTATTGTTACTGCGGGAGTTAAAGGCGAGCCCGTATAATTTTGCTCGGCGATAGGCGCAACGGTTGCCTGAGCAATGTTTTTGGTTACGATAGTGAAATTCGCCTTGCTCATATACATTCTGAAATCGCCCTTGCCCGTGACGGTAACATCGGCATTGCCGACATTGATGTTATTTGCATAGGCTATGCCGAAATCGGTATTCTGGTTCAGATTATTCCCCGAGAGAGAAACGGAAATCTCGGGCTTGATTTCAAAGCCTGTGTAGGTCTGATTGGGAATCGGAGCGATAACGAAGGTGCTGACTTTTATGCCCTGCGTCTGAGCGTATGTATGGGCATAAGAATCTTCGGAGCAGTAGATTGTCAGCTTGTCACAGCCGTCAAAGGCGTCCTCCGCAATTTCGGTTACGCTGTCGGCGATAACTGCGGTTTCAAGGTTTGTGCAGTCTGCAAACGCCTGCGATTTGACCGTTGTAACATTGCCGCCGATGCCGAGGGTTGCGAGGTTTTCACAGTCCTTGAAGCTCTGAACCTCAATTGTTGTCAGCGGAGAGGGGCTTGCTTCATTTACGCTTTCGCCGAGCTGAACAACGGCAACGCCGCTGCCGAGGAAGCTGTTGACATAAAGCTTTTCAACATTGAGGAAATCAAAATCGGTCAGTTTAACGCAGTTTCCGAACGCAAGTCTGCCGACAAGCTTGCTGTCGGCTTCCCAGGTGAAAGACGAAAGCTCCGTGCAGTTATAAAACGCTTCACGGGGGATATAGTCAACATTAGGCGACATACGAACGCTCTGAAGCGACGGGCAATTTTTGAATGCCTCCATTTCGATGTTCGTTACGCTGTCGGGAATGTAAATTTCCGTGAGCTTGTCGCAATCTGTGAAAGCGTTAGCGCCGATAATCATAATATCGTTGCCGAAATCTGCCGATTCAAGGCTTTTACAACCGTAAAAAGCAGATTCTTCAATGCTTTCAAGATTTTCGGAGCCTTTGAAGCTTGTTATACTGCTGAATGCAAATGCGCCCACGCCGACATCCGTAACCGTTGACGGAAGAACAATTTCGCTTATGGATTCAATTCCGCAGAAAAGGTATGCGGGAAGTTCTTTAATGTTTGCGCCGAGATTTATTGTTTCAAGAGCGGTCAAGCACTTGAACGGGGAATAATAAATGCCCTTTACCTCGCTTTCCGTAGGATTTATGAATTTGCAGGCGGAGGCGTTGAAATTAACCGTTTTAATTCCCGTACAGCCTCTAAACGCCGTGCCATACAAAGAGGTCAGACCCTCGGGAATCGTGATTTCCGAAAGAGCGGTACAGCCATAGAACACATCGCTGTTGAGCTCCCTGAAGCTTTCGGGCAGAGTAATATTATTCAAAGCAGTGCAACTTGCAAAAAAGCCGTCGGATAATTTTTCGATTCCGTTCGGAATGACAACCTCAGAAAGCGAGGAACAGCCGAAGAACACATTGTTTCCGCTTGTCTTAAGGCTCTCGGGCAGGCTGACTTTTTTCAGAGCGGTGCATCCGTAAAATGCACGGAAGCCTATCTTTTCTATGTCGGGTGAAAATATAATTTCTTCAAGCGTATTCGAAGAATCCGAAAAATGTAAAGGAACGAATTTGACATTTTCACCGAAAACGACTTTTTTCATGGACTCGCTTGCAAATAACGGAGACTGGTCTAACCGATCTCTCATAGTATAACTTGAATTAGCATTAACGGCATTATAATAAACGGTTTCGATCAGAGAAGATACTATTATGTTTCTGCCCAAAGTTGTAACGCTTTCGGGAATCGTTATTTCCTTTGCGGAACAGCCCTCAAACGCATCTGAACCTATCTCCTCAACTCCGTTTTCAATGGTTATATCTTTAAGATAACCGCAATCCTCAAAAGCTCCGTTGCCGATAACCTTAACCGTTGACGGCACAACAAGCTTTTCAATGTTCGTGCAAAAGAAAGCTCTCTTGCTGATTTCCGAAACGAGCGGAGGAATTACAATGCTTTTTAGATAGCTTTCGCAGAAAGCATATTCTCCGATATATTTCAAGGATTCGGGAAGCGTTATTTGCTCCAGAGCCGTTCCGGCGAAAGCCCCACTTCCGATTTCTTCAAGCCCCTCGGGAAGAGAAATCGATTTCAGCGGAACTCTGCTAAACATATTATCTCTGATTTCTTTCAGCGGAGCTTTAATCTCAACTTTTTCAAGCATTGTCATCTCAAATGCGCTATCGTCGATAACACAAACCTTTCCGGGTATTGTTAATTCTGTCAACGATTCGTTGCTTAAAAAAGCCTTACAGCCGATATATTCAAGATTTTCCGACAGATCGGTGTCAGCAATAATTGCTGTCTGACCGCAATCACCTGAAACATCGCCTGAACAGAATGCTGCCGCACCGATTTCCCTTAACTTACTGCCGAAATCATCAACGGTCAGCCCTGTGCAACCCCGGAATGCGCCGCTTCCGATAATTTCAATGTCTTTGAAAATGCTGAAATCCGAAAGGCTCTTGCAATTAAAGAACATCTCGGGCGGAATGTAGTTCATTGACGACGGCCAATTGATTTTTTTGAGCGAAGTGCAACCTTTAAAGGCATCCGCACCGATTTGAGTTATACCGTCCGGGAGCACAACTTCTTCAAGGCTTTTGCAGTTTAAAAAGGCGTAATTTCCGATTTCTTTGACCGTATCGGGAATAACAACCTTAGTAACGGAAGTGCCTGCAAATGTCCTGCGGTCAATGCCGACAACGGTTGCCGAAAATCCGAGTCTTTTCGGAACATTAACAACGGGATACGGACCCGTGTATTCGGTGAGAATCGCCTCCCCGTTTTCATTGACATAATAGTTGAAATAATCCTCAAATTCCGTGCCGGAAATTTTTTCACCTATGTATTCCATATACCATAACCCGCTTTCTTTCTCATAGCGAATTTTATACAAATCTTTGTACGGTATTTTTGCCGGAAGATAACGGAAAACAACGGTTTCAAGATATCTGGGATATTTTTCAAATTCTGTCATATTTAGAAAATCAAAGTTTTCTAAACCCGAATAAAGATTGTCAAGCAGAGGAGAAATACCTTCAAAAATAACGGTTTTGCAGTTGCTAAAATTAAAAGCTTTTTCGTTGATGTTGCTGACCGTTGACGGAATTGAAATACTCGTCACTTTTGTTCCTTCAAGAAAATATGCAGGGATTTTCGTCATGCCATCGGTCAGATTGATTTTTTCGATATAGCTGTTTCTGAAGATGCCGTAATCATATGAAAAGTTTTTTCCCGGAAGCGTTATTTCTTTCAGATTTTTGCAACCGGAGAAAATATTCGAACGCATAACTTCTATACTGTTCGGAATATTAATCGAGGTCAGATTTTCACAGCCCTCAAACGCATCTGTGTCTATACGAACTATCGTGTCGGGCAAAACAATGCTTTCAACCTCTTTGAGTGCAGGGTTTAAGGGGATATATTTGTCTGCGTTAGATAGACCGGAATCTGTCTCGTCATAGCCA
Source organism: Acutalibacteraceae bacterium (assembly GCA_051881575.1). GTDB lineage: Bacteria > Bacillota > Clostridia > Oscillospirales > Acutalibacteraceae > CAG-177. The sequence goes on from JBJEQD010000067.1 coordinate 10,256, forward strand.
AAGCATTCCATGCCGATGGATAAGACCGGCTTTCCGTCAATCTGATCGGGAACGACAATGTTTTTTTCACTTCCCGTGTATTTTATCAGACATATTCCCGGGATTTTTTCGTCAGTTTCATCGTCATAGATATAATCTCCGAAAACCTTGTGAGACTCTTTTTTCGCAATTGACGCTTCGGCTTTGAATAAACCGCTCAAATCCATACCTGAAAAGGGTATTGCAGTTAATATCATCGCCAATGCAACGGTTAATATCAATATCTTTTTTATTATTCTTTTCATTTCATATCCTCCACTGATTTTTTATAAACTTCTCATCGGGCTCTATTCTTTAAACACCCTGAACGAGCACGAACAGCCCTCATAGCTGACGGTTACGGTAACATTTTCATCAAAAAGGGTTTTTTCATGTTCCGTTTCAACGATGTATTCCTCCGCCGTCAGCTCCCGTTCGCTGCTGTCGCTGTAAACCGCATAAACCTGCATTTCCGAAAGGTCGATGCCGGTCAGATCTTTCGCAGTGAAATCATAATCTTCGGGGAAAACGGCATAAATTGAATTGAGCTTTTTCGTTGACAGGCTTTCGATAACTCTGACTTTTATCTCCTGCTTAAAGCCGTTTGACCGAACGGTTACGGTCTCATATCTCGGTTGTGTTCCGAAATCCTCGGCGACTTCGGCGGCGTATTCGCCCTGCGAAACGGGTTTTTTGATTCCGTTTGAATACTCGGCAAAAACCTTGATTCCGTTTGGCAAAAACTTTTCGCCGACATAATATTCATCCTTAAATTCGGGAGTGGTTTCAACGCTGATTCCGACAATGACCTCAGCCTCCCGTGTTGACGGCTCGGTTGTCGATTCAGGCTGAGAGGTTGTTAATTCAACCTGCCGGTTTTCTCCGAAAAGCTCCGAAATGAAGCCCGAAAAAGCTTCGGCGATTGAAATATCTTTTCTGACTTCAATCTGAGTTCCTGCGATAATCAAAAGCGCAACCGCCGCACATGCGGCAACGGCAATTTTTATTCTTCTTTCTCCCTTGATGCCGAGTTTTTTCAAAAATTCCTTGCGTGAAATAACGGGAAGAACCTGTGCGCTGTCGCCCGAACGGATTGCGTTTATCGCATCTGCACATTCATCGATAAAGTCAAAATCCGTGTCGTCGCCCTTTTCAAATTCAGCATCAATAAGGGCTTCCAGCATTTCGCAAAGCTCATCCGCAAGGTTATTCATAAAATCGGGGTGCATGAGTATTTCTCTGCTTACTGTCATCATTTCGTCAGCCTCCTTCCTTTTCAATATCAAAAGAATAAACCATATCTTTAATCTTGTTTCGTAGTCGCATAAGCCGCATCGATGCGGCGGGTCTTGAAATTCCGAGCCTTTCGGCAAGCTCCTCAACGCCGATTCTGCGGACATACCGCAAATCGTAAATCTGCTTTTCTTCGTCGGTCAGCAGATTGATAAGTATTTTTGCACATTCGTCATAATCGATAAGCGCAAGCCTCTCGGCGTATTCATCATCAGTCACGCCGATATCGGCGGCTTCTTCAAGCGGAACCCGTCGACGCTGTTCTTCTGCGATCTTTTGCTTTTGCCGCTTAACGAAGTTATCCGCCGTGCGGTAGAGAAAAGCTCTCGGATTTTCAAATTCTTCTCCGTCGAGAAGTTTATTATAAAAAACAATAAAGGCTTCCTGAACACAGTCGTCTGCAGCCTCCCGTGAACCGTCAAGGCGTGAAAGACAATAGTTGAAAAGCTTGATGCGATATTGACCGTAACATTCCTGCAGTAATGCGTCGACCCGCTTCTTTTCACTCATTATCCTCACTCCTTCATCAGCCCTCATTAAGTAGTCACCGAAATTTCAAAATGTAACATAATTTTTTCAAATTTTATTATAAACTCCTCAAACAAATAAGGCAATACGGTCGGATAATTCGTAATAAATTTTTTATATTCGCAGATTGACTGATAAAAAATCGGGGTTGACCGAACAAGTCAACCCCGACTTTACATATTCACTTATTTAAAGTATCTTCTCCGTTGTCATAGAGATTTTCGTTGATTTTTGCAACGGAAAAATTTGAAGCAATGCCGTTGATTATGATTGCGTCACGCTTATTCTTCGGATAAAGCTCTGCAAAGCCGCCGATTTTGAGCAAATATTGGGTTTCATCAACATCAAGCTCCATTGCCCTGCAAATGCAGACCAGCGATTCTCTTGACGGATTGCGAACTCCCGAAAAAATCTGATAGCCCGTAATTTCGCTGAGTTCGGTTTTCTTGATTACCGACGACTTGACTAATCCTTTCTTTTCAAGTATATTTGATAGATAGGCAGGCAGTTCGCCGCTGACCATATAGCGGCTGTTTTCTTTGAGATAATCGCCGATGTTGTTAGCCTTCATAAGCTCATTCATCAGCTCGGCTGTGGTTTTGACTGTCATAAAATACACTCCTTGGAAGTGATGATTTGAATTTTTGTTTTGATGAAATTATGTCAGAGCAATTTGAATTTGTCAAGGCTCTGAAAAACAGCGGAGCAAAAACCGCCGTTGTTCTGCGAAACAAGCTGTCGGGAATTGAAGTCGTCAAGCTGAGCTTTGAGGGCGATCCGTCTGTTTACGAAGTTTTGAAAAACATATCGCATCCCAATCTGCCAAAGGTTTACGGCGTTGAGACCTACGGCAAAAGCTGCACGGTCATTGAAGAATACATAAACGGCGCAACGGTTGCGGATTTTTTGGAAAACGGATTATACACGGAAAAGGGAGTGCGGGAGGTTATAAAGGGCGTATGCTCTGCGCTTGATGCGCTTCATTCGCTGAACATAATTCACCGTGACATCAAGCCGGAGAACATAATGCTAGATTCCTCGGGCAATGTTAAACTGATTGATTTTGATGCGGCAAGAATTTTCAAAAGCTATCAGCCGCAGGACACCGCATTCATAGGCACGGCGGGTTTTGCCGCACCGGAACAATACGGAATTAACCAGACCGACCGCCGCTCGGATATTTTCGCCCTCGGCATTCTGATGAATGTTATGCTCACGGGCGAGCACCCCTCAAAAAAGCTCTATCACGGCAAGCTCGGCAAAATCATCGAAACCTGCATAAACATTGACCCGAACAAGCGGTATTCAAATGTCCGTGAGCTTGTTTCTAAATTATAACCATAGCGATGAACCGAAAACGGAACATATGAAGCGTTCTCAGGTGGATACCCGTAGGGAACGGGTCGCCAAGATATAGTTAAGAAATAAGAAGTAAGAGTGAAAAGGTTTGGATAGGCTCCGCCTATAACCGATTGTAATTGCTCCGCAAAATGTTACCTTAACTGGTAGGGCGGGGGCTTGCTCCCGCCGTCCATGATTTACGCACAAATGTTGATATGTATGACTTTTCGGTTGGGAACGCTGTCCTCAGCGTTCCGATTCGCCGCAGGCGAATAATGAAATATTTTTCTTTGGGACGATGTGGGCATCGTCCCCTACAAATTAAAAATAAAACCGTAGCCTTGCGGCTGTCCGCCTTGAATCGAATGAAGAAATGAAGTTTGCTTCGCAAATTAAGGATAGGCTCCGCCTATGACCGATTGTAATTGCTCCGCAAAAGCTGATTAACTCCCTCAGGCGCTATGCGCCAGCTTTCTCAAAGATGGAGCCTAAACAGATAAATGAAGTTTTTTCAATGAAACAGCAGAAATCATCAGGAATACCGTAGGGGACGGGTCACCCGTCCCGAAAAATGAAGGCAACCGTTTTTAGTTTTTGAGTGAAAAGTGAAGAAGTAAAAGTAATAGGTACAAGGTAGGGCGGGGGCTTGCTCCCGCCGTCGGTTAATTATGCAAAATTGTTGATATATATGGATTTTCAGTAGGGAACGCTGTCCTCAGCGTTCCGATTCGCCGCAGGCGAATAATGAAATATTTTTCTTTGGGACGATGTGGGCATCGTCCCCTACAAATTAAAAAACAAACCGTAGCCTTGCGGCTGTCCGTGAAACGCATCAAATCCCACGGAACGCCGGGGACGGCGTTCCCTACCGGACCAATCAATAAATCTGAACAATTCAGCCATTCTGAAAAAACATCATAAACCATCGGCAACACGGTAGGGGCGAACTGTGTTCGCCCGCTTGAAAACGCACAAATTTTTAAAATCCGTTGAAACGGTTTTTATGCGGGACGGGCGACCCGTCCCCTACGGTTGCCGCCTGAAAACGCCGGATAACAGCACAATTCTCTCGTAGGGAACGCCGTCCTCGGCGTTCCGAAAAATATGCACGGCTCACGGAAAATCCGTAGGGTTCGGCGTCCTCGACGAACCGATTTACCGCAGGCGATAATTTGAATATACACGAAATCAAAAAGCCAAACCGTCGGGAGAACGCAGTTCTCCCCTACGATTGAGCCGGTGGTTTGATTTGATTTTCGTAACGCCGGGTCGGGAAACCCGACCACAATTCAAAAAAACGCTATCAAAAGTCTATCATAATAAAAAACAAAAGTCCTATGCAGCCGGCATAGGACAAAAAGCCGCTGACGGTGTAAAATACTGTCAACGGCTAAATTTTTTGCTCAGATTTCATCAATTTTATCCGCCATTGCCGAAACCATGGCAACAAAGCGGCGTACTTTTTCGGGGTCTTTGCCTTGCAGGGAAGCGGAAATGTGAGAAAGCGCATCGCCGCCCTCAAAGCTGTCAAGCAAAAGGCTGTCCGTGCTGACATTGAGAGCCTTTGCAATCGCACACAGGGCGTCGATCGACGGCGTTCTCGTTCCACGCTCGATATGACCGATATGAGCGGTCGAAAGCGAGCATAATTCGCCGAGCTGTTCCTGCGTAAGGTGCCGTTTTTCACGGGCAGCCCGAATACGCATACCGAGAGCGTAATAGTCAACTTCAAAGCTCATCTCAACACCGCCTTCTGTCAATATTTAATTTATTATACTATATTGTTATCATTTCCATAAATAAACTGTAAGCATTAATTATTGACTATTAGTATTATTTGTGATAGTATGTAAATAATCCCTGAGGGTAAAAACAAAGAAAGAGGTTGGTATTATGAAAGTATGGGGTATTGGGTTTAATGAGGAGGGTTTTTATGTACTGTCAAAACTGCGGTGAGAAAATCAATAACAGTGGTAATTTTTGCCCCAATTGCGGCACGCCAATAAAAACGGTGGTTAAGCCTTCCGAAACACTTGCTGAAAACTCGTGTAAAAGCAATTCAAAAATCGAAATGGATAACGGAAGTAAAAATCAATATCGCAAATTCAATATTAAATATTTTGTCCGTTTGATCTTTGCTCTGGTTGTGCTTTATGGGTCATGGACATTATTCGTATGTGCGGAAAATGAAATATTGTATATTTTGCTTGCAATCGGTCTCGGCATAGGAGCATTAGTTGATGTGTTGGTGTCTGGATTAAATTTATTTCCTTATATGAAGAAAATAATATGTCCATATTGCAAAAAAGAAATTGAGATTCATGCAGATACAGAATCATGCGATTGCCCCATATGCAAAGAAACGATAATTTTTTATGAAGGCATTCCAAGTAAAAAAGAAATGACTTATCGGGAGGATTAATAATGAAGTGTAAAAATTGCGGCGCAGAAACCGAAAACGGTCTTGATTTATGCAAAGAGTGTCAAAATTCAAATATGACGGTTCAAGACGGATTTTCAGCCGAAAGCTCAAGCCCGGAAATGTATTCCCTTGAATCACAAAGCGAGAAGCGTTGGAAAAGACGATTTGATTTCATCAAAGAAAAAGCCAAGATAATAATTGAAAACTATAAAAATTTCAAAAATCTTTCTACAAAGCAGAAAATCATTCATATTGTTGCTCCTGTTTTGATTGTATTATTTGTTGCATCATTCATGTTTGGCGGTGGTTCGTCCGATTCGGAAATACTTGCTCAGCTTTCAACATACAACCTTATTCCCGCTCAAATGAGTCAGGTTTACGGCAAGGTCACCGTAGCGGATGTTGTTGACTATATGTTCAAGAATCCCGATATTGAAATAGAAAAAAAGGGGGCGGATGCATATGTTACCATTTCAGGTTACTGCCGCTCCATGTATGGTTCATCGGATTATTCCCGCAAGGCATCAATAACTTTCCTTGTTCGCACGAACAGCGGAATGGTTATGATAAAATCCGACACCAACGGTTGCAGACAGATTATGGAAGGCATTGCCGTTAGTATGGCTTATAATTAAGGAGGAATTGATAGTGTATTGCAAAAAATGCGGCGCAGAAATCGTTGCTGACGCAAAATTCTGTGAAAGCTGCGGAACAGCCGTTGAAGCTGTTCCCGTTCAGCCCGAAAACACGCCCGAAGTGACTCAGACCGAGCAAAAACCGGAAGTCACTCAGGTTCCGCCCGTAACAGAAACGGTTAATCCCCAAACGGCGGCTGAGGTATTTCCCGCTAACCCGGAGCCCACGGCAGAAGCCGTTCCGCAGAGCGGCAGAAAGAAGCGTGTTAAATTCAAAGATTTACCGCCGAAAGAAAAGAAAAAGAGAGCAATAATCGGCTGTATCTGCCTTTTGATTGCCCTGATATTTATGATAGGCGACGGACTCAGTGCGGTTGGAAAATCAAGAGGAAAAAACGACTATATTGTTAAAACGGGAAATGACGATATGTTCGGCGGCGTATCCTTTGATATGACCCTTGAAGAATTTGTAGATACTTATAATATAATGATTGAAAAAAACGCTGAATATGATTCTGTTGCAAAAATGGAAAGTCTTGATATTGATGACTTTAAGGAAGCTGATTCCGGAGTCGAAAACCTGACACTTTATTCTTATTTTTTCGGATATTCCCGGGGATCATATCCATATGTCTTTTTTACCAAAATGGCGGAGCTCGGTATATTCGTTAATAATGACACCGGGTTAATTCAAGAAGTACAATATCTTTGGAGACCGGACGGATATAATACCGACCAATCAGAAGAATACTATTATTTTGAACTACCGGCAAAAATATTTTCCGTTGTTTACAGTGAGCTTGATTATCCTTTTGGTGATGATTATTCGGATTATCAAGATTTGCTTTTGTCGCTTGACAGTAACAAACCATACAAATTTACAGGCAATATGATATACGGTTTATTCGAAACAGATGATTTTCTCCATATAGAATTTGTGGCGTTAACGAAAGATTCCGAAGCGTATTCTATTGCAAAATAAGAATTAATGACTTATAATAATTTACGAGGTGAAAATTATGTTTTGTAAATCCTGCGGCAAGGAACTGCCTGACGAGAGTCAATTCTGCCCCTATTGCATGACAAAATTTGTTGAGGAGAAAAAGATTGAGCCGATACCGACGCCGGAAAAGAAGCCCAAAAAGAAGCTGATTTTAATAATAACCGCCGCCGTTCTGTGCGTTGCGCTCATCGTTTCGGGCATTGTCGTTATCCCGAAGCTTACCAAAAAGAATGACGGAGCGGTTTCGGTCAACGGCTCGGCAGCCGCCGAATCCAACATCAAAAATCCCGATAAATCCGAAAAGAAGCTCTCACCCGAAAAGGACAACCGCCTCGGCCTGATGAGCGTTAAGCTCCGTGGCGACGGCGTTGAGCTGAACGACACCGAAAAGCTTATGGTTCAGTATTTTGACACCGACTATTTCCGTGCGCCCTACAGCTCGCTTCAGCGTTATCCTCAGGTTTATAAAGGTGCTCAGATTAATTTTCTCTGCTATGTTACCAAAATAATCGAGAGCAACGACAAGGAATACACGGCTCTCGTTGAATACGAAGCATATAAAACTCCCGAGGATTTTTATAACGAAACGGGCAACTTTGCGGTTATCAAAGGCACTCAGAGCGAAACGAGAATCATGGAGGGCGACAGCCTCTATCTTTACGGCAAATATGTTGATGTCAACACCTATACCGTTGACGGCAAGAGCTATACCGTTCCGACGGTTATGGTTAACCGCTATTCATATTTCATGTATTATGACATAGTCAGACCCATGTATTCGATGGAAGAAATCCGCTCGATGGCAAGATATATCTTCGGCGACGATCTGAAGCTCAGATATGCTCAGAACAGCGACAGGGAAGACGGCGATGTTTACGATTTTGAATCGTATGAGGGCTTATATTATGTTGCCGAGCTTGACAATCAGAGCAACGCCAACTTCACCAAGTACATGTTCTTCGCAGGCTACGGCGGATATATCATCGACTGCAAGTCCGAATATCCGATTGAAAGGAATCTGACTTTCTCGGCGGATTTTCAGCATTTTTATCTTGAAGTGTTTGACTATTCTCTCAAGGTTTATACGCTTGAATGCTATGACAGAGAGCTGAAAAAGGTTTGGAGCCGTGAGTTTGACCAGACCACAAGCTCGGTTATCGACTACACAAAGGATAATATTTATCTTGTAGCCAACGGCAGTATGTATATAATTGATGCGGAAACGGGCGAAAATGCGGTTGAGCCGAAATATGTCGGCGCAAAATCCGAAATCAGAAAGCTTGAGGACGGAATCCTGCTTGTTTCTCACAAGAGAGCCGATGCGATTATGAAAACCGACCTTGTCGGCAATGTTCTCTGGACTGCAAATCTTTCATACGATATGCCCGAACCCGACACCCCCGAAAATATCCCCGTTGTTCAGATTATTGACGGAAATTATGTCATTCAGTATGACGCAAGAGTAAACGGAATGCCAAACGGAACCTACACGGCGGTTATAACCCCCGACGGCACGGTCGATTTTGACGGCGAAGCGTTTTAACTTAAAAGAGTGCGGCTTTTTGACCGCACTCTTTTTTTGCCTGTATTATTAATTTCAGACCGTATCAATATACCTGTCATTCTTTGAGGTTTTGCCGACAAGCAGGAAAGATACGGCAAACAGAATAATCACAAACACCACGAAATACCAGCCCGACTTCATTTCCTCCAGGGTGGCGATATAGTCATAAGCTCCGTGAATCAGAGCGGGAATTATGACCGCAAAGAATCTCATTATTCTTGAACCGAAGCTGTTTCCCCTGTAGTCAAGCCGTTTTGCAATGCCGTAGAATATGCCCATGAACACTCCGAAGCAGGCGTGACCGGGTATGGCTGTAACCGCTCTGACAATTGCGGTTGAAAAGCCGTAGGTCAGAACATAATTGATGTTTTCCCAAAGCGCAAAGCCGAGCGAGGTGAAAGCGGCATAAACAACGCCGTCGTATTGGCAGTTGAATTCCATGCTGTTCCAGGTGTATCTTTTCATCATTATGTATTTCGAGCTTTCCTCCGAGAGGGCAACAATCACGAAATACAGTATCGCATTGTAGAGCACGGTGTTTTCTTCAACGAAATTGGAGAGAATCAATTCTCCGACCCGTTCTTCAATCAGCGCAATCAGCGTTGCAAGCACGCCGCCGATAACCAGCTTCTTCAGAAGCCACGGGCTTTCCTTTTCCCGCCTGTCCGATTTGTATACTTTCACCATAAGAAAGATGGCGGGTATGACTGCCGCCGCTATGAGAATCCAGTTATACATGATTATCGGTTTGAGTAAGAAATAAAACATATTAACCCTTCATTTTCAAAAGATATATTGATAAATCGCCCAAAAGTGAAATGCGCTGCCGAGCAGAACAAAGACATGAAAAACGACATGAAGCCACGGCGTTTTTCTGCCCATGCCGCAAAGTATCGCTCCGATAACATAGCTGACACAGCCCGCCAGAAGCAAATCGAAAGCCTGCATGTTTATCCTGTCAAGAATCGGAACGACGCTGAACAGCATAACCGCTCCCGAAACGATATAAAGCGTCATTGTCAGGGCTTTCAGCTTTTCAAAAAAGAATATTTTTGAAATTATCCCGAAAACGGCGCAGAACCACGCAAGCAAAAAGACAAGCAGGCAATGACCCGTGCTGACGCCCCTGAGCGTTATCAGAGCGCAGGGCGTTGCCGTGCCGGCAATGAGAACGGGAATCGCCGTGTGATCCGCTATCCTTGCTCTGCGCTTCGTTTCGCCGCTTTTCAGCCCGTGATAGACCGCCGAAACGGTATAGACCGCCGTGAGCGAAACGCCGTAAATTGCTGCGGCGGCAATTTCAACCGCACCCTCGGCTTTCATCAGAAGCATTATCAGCCCCGCAACAGAGAGCACCGCTCCGAGCGCATGGGTCAGGCAGTTCCAGAGATCGACCGCCTTTGAATATTCAATCAGTTTAACATCGCTGCCAATCATTTCAAAACCTCAGGGAAGAATATTTCCCGCCGCAAGATAGATTGAATACCATTCCTCACGGGTCAGGCGGACATCGGCGGCTCTGAGACATTCGGCAAGCCTTGCGGGGTTGGTTGTTCCCGTTACGGGCTGCATTTTTGCAGGGTGACGGAGCAGCCATGCAAACGCAATCGTCGTTTTTGTGACGCCGTATTTTTCGGCAAGCTTTGCCATGACCTCATTGACCTCGGGGAATTTCTCGTTGTCGATGAAACAGCCCTCAAAGAAGCCGTACTGAAGCGGCGACCACGGCTGAATCGTGATATCGTTAAGACGGCAGTAATCAAGAACGCCGCCGTCACGGTTAACCGAGGAATCGTTATACATATTGACATTTATGCCCGCCTGAATCATCGGAGCGTGCATGATGCCGAGCTGAAGCTGATTTGCACAAAGGGGCATGTCAAGGCTCTTTTGGAGAAGCTGCATCTGATAGGGATTCTGATTTGAAACGCCGAAATGACGAACCTTGCCCGCCGCATGAAGCTCGTCAAAAGCCCTTGCGACTTCCTCAGGCTCAACAAGAGCGTCGGGTCTGTGAAGCAGAAGCACATCAAGATATTCGGTGTTCAGCCTTTTAAGGCTTCCGTTGACGGATTCGATAATATGTTCATAGGAAAAATCAAACATTTTCCCGGGAACGATGCCGCACTTTGTCTGAATAAAAATTTTCTCTCTGAATGCGGGATTCATTTCGACCGCTTCTGCGAATGCGCTTTCGCTCTTTCCGCCGCCGTAAATATCGGCATGGTCAAAGAAATTTGCGCCGTTTTCAAGGGCGGTGTCAACGAATTTGCGGATATCCGCCTTGCTCATGTTGCTGATTCTCATACAGCCGACCGCAACCGTCGGCACGCTGAGACCGCTTTTTCCCAAATTAATATTATACATTATATAATTCAGTCCTTTCCATGTTCAATGAGGTAATTATATTACAAAACCTCAATTATGTCTATATATTTTTTGTTGATATGGGGGCAAAATTATGGTATTATAACACTATATGACAAAAAGGTGGTCTGCTGATGGAAAAGGTATCTCTCAGAGAAAAAATCGGCTACGGCGTCGGGGCTGTCGGCCTTGACCTGAGCTACGGAATGTTTTATTCCTATCTCTCAATTTATCTGACTAACGCTCTCGGCATAAAATCGGTATTTCTGCTTGTGCTTGCTCCCCTTGCAAGGATTTGGGACGGCATCAACGACCCGATGATGGGTATGCTCGTTGACCGCACCCACACAAAAATGGGCAAATACCGCCCGTGGATTCTCGGCGGCGCAATGCTCAACGCCGTTGTGCTCTGCCTGCTGTTCAACAACCCAGGGTTCAGCCTCGGCTCTGTCGGGCTTTATGTCTATGTTGCCGTGCTCTATGTGCTGTGGGGAATGACGAACACGCTTGCGGATATTCCGTTCTGGTCAATGATTCCCTCGTTTGCAAGCGAAGAAAAGGACAGAAACCTTGTTTCAACGATTGCAAGAACCTTTTCGGGTCTCGGTCAGGGAATTATCGTTATTTTCACCGCAATCGCCGTTGCATATTTCGGCGGAGCTTCAAGCAGTGAGCTGAGCAAGATGGATGCTGAATGCCTGAGAACGGGCTTCGGCAAATGGTCGGTTATAACGGCTGTTTTCCTTGTGATTTTTGCAGGCATCAGCGTTGCTTCAACCAAAGAAAGACGGATTGTCTCAAACCCCGAGAAATTCTCGTTCAAGGCGGCTCTCAGCGCAATCAAGAATAACGATCAGCTCCTTGTTTTCATGCTTTTTGCCATGATTTCAAATGCAGGCTTCTATATGACCTCGGGCATCAGCAGTTATTATTTCGATTCGGTTGCGGGCAACCTCAAGCTTCAGTCAACCTTCAATATGTTCGGCACGGTCGGTTCGGTTCTTTCTCTGCTCGTTATTCCCGTCTGCTCAAAATTCATGACGAACCGCTCAACCTACAAGCTTTCGCTCGCAACGGCGGCGGCGGGCTATATCGGCATGGCGGCGGTCGGATATCTTTTCGGCGGCAATGTCTACGCCCTCGGAATCTGCTATCTGCTCACCTCAATCGGCACGGGCAGTATGTTCGTCAATCAGACAGTTATGCTCGCTGATGTTGTTGACTACGGTGAATATAAGCTCGGCAAACGCAATCAGAGCCTGACCTTCTCGATGAAAGGCTTTTTGCAGAAAATGGCTTACACGGTGCAGTCAATCATCATGTATTCCGCTTTCAGCCTGACGGGCTTTGACGGCAGCCTTGCTCAGCAGAGCGCCGCCGCAAAGAGCGCAATCTCGTTCCTGATGTTCGTTGTTCCGCCGATAATGATGGTTATTTCATATATTATTTTCTCGAAAAAATATAAGATTTACGGCGAATTCAAGCAGGAAGTTCTGAGAGCGGTTAACGAAAAATAACCCTTAACAATTTAATAGCAGAAAAACACCCCCTCGGTGCAAAAACTTGAAAAGAAAATTTCAAGAATGCACCGAGGGGGTTGTTTGCCGCTTTGTTTAAAAAGATATTTTTACGGTTTTATTCTGACCAATCCCAACTTTTGTAAAATCGTGATAATGATTACAAAGGGAAGTGCCGGAAGTCCTATAATAAAATAAGTACCGAAATACAAAATCGGTGCAATCTCAGAACCTGCGAGTAATAATTGATATTGGATTTCTTCCAATGCCGTTGGTTCACGGAAATGCACGGTTACATTATCGCCTACATCCCAGCTTCCGCCGTCCATATTTCCCCAGTTTCTTTGCAATCCGCCATAATAAATATCTGTCAAGTTGGGGCAGTTTTCAAATTCGCAATTATTTTTATACTTAACGCTCTCGGGTACCGTTAAGGTTTTCAGATTAAGGCAGCTGTCAAAAACGGCGTTAACTTTTACCACGGTATCGGGAATAACATAGTGTTCCATAGAATTTGCGCCCGGATAAGCTATTAAAACAGTCTTATCCTTTGAAAACAATACTCCGTATTCATCGGTCGAATAAAAGCAGTTGTTGTCATCAACAATAAAACGCACAAGACTCGAACAGCCCGGGAACGGATTATTTCGCATAAATCTGACATTTTCGCCTACAGTAATGCTAGTGATTCCTGCGCAGTTTTCAAATGCTTTAACGCAAATCACGGTAACGGGATAACCGCTGACTAATGACGGTATCACAACATCACCCTCTGCCGATACATCACATTTTATTATCTCCGCCTCACCGTCCGACAGCACATAAGTAAAAATACCGTCGGTTAATGTTTCCTGCGCATTTGCGGCAAATGCAACATTTGTTACAGAAAAAGCCATTATAACGCAAAGAATAATTGCCGTTAGTTTTTTTGTAATTTTAAAATACATAATACACTTCCTCATCTTTAACATAATAACAACCGGATTTTAAATCTTGCTCGCTTTGAACCGCTTTCATACCTTTGTCGGCAAGCTCCGAAGCAAACAATTCTGCCATAGCTTCATCTTTAAAAGCTATTCTGTTTTTAACGGTTATTTCATCTGAACTTTTGGCATCGCTTTGAATATATCCGTTTGCCCACCAATGGTTTTCATAATCCGTTATGAAAAGCGACCGGTTTTCATTGTCAAAACCCTCAATTTGGATTTTTATCCAATCATTCTGAGACGGAACACAGTATTTTTCTTCTTCCGAAAGATTTGTTCCTTTCGGTGCAGTTATTACGGCTGTTTCTCCGCCCGCCAGATTATATCCGTAAACCCCTTTTGACGATATTATCAACCACTCTTTTTCGTCATATGTAAAATTGACAGATATTTTATTAAGAGAAACGCCGTCTCTCAAAAAGTGCTTCGACAAAGTAATTCCACGGTAGTTATTTTGACCTGCGGCAAACTTTTTATCGTCAGTGTAGAACATATTGCCCTTTTTAACATACGAAAACACATCGTCGGACGAATCAGACGGTACATATTTATAAGTTTCGGTTTCCGAATAATTAGCCGTGGCTTTGGGGGTTGTCTGCAAAGCAGTCGATTCTTTTGCCGTCGGCTGTTTGCTGTCATGTTGCGTTGTTCCGTCAAACTTAACCGTATCGGCAACGCTCTGATTTTGTTCCGATACTGTCTTTTCTTCCGCAACAGTTATGTTTGTGCTTTTTTCAGAAGTCGTCTGCACATTTTCAGGTTGCTTTTGTGAACAGCCGAATAACAGCAGAACAATCGACAAGAGCATAATAATTTTAACTCTTTTCATTCCCTCTTCTCCTTTTTCTTTTGATTTCAAATTGAGTTTGCAGGCTGAATCCATTGCCCAATCAATCGGTGTAACAGACTCTCGGACAGCAACAACCACCAATTGTCCGGTATTATCGGTTTCATTTTCAGTTGAATCTGCATTTAGAATAACTGTGTCAGAAATTCCAAGAGAAGTGTTATATAATGTTGGACTAGATACTCCATTGCTGCTATTGGTGGAAGAGTCAAAAATGCTATCACTTGATAAAGTTCCTGTAATATCTCCATTGTTATCATTTTCTCCAATCAAATTAATGTCGGTTGTGTTGTTGATTCTTATTTCTTTATGCCCAATTAATCGGCATGACAGAGCCTTTGCCGAAGCAAGATTTAGAAAAGTTGAAACAGACTCTCCAACACTTGCGTCAAGGGTCGAAAAGCCAGTTGAAGTAGCTCTTGTATTGCTGCTACTATCCCCGTTGCCAATACTGTATTGCCCAAAAATATCGCTACAATATATAGATATATTTGTGTTGCTAAATCCGTTAATAATGCCATTTCCGTCACCCCCTTTTAACAATATTATAACATACCGGCAATTTATCTTTTTTCATATTCGACATTTTGCCATTAATGTTTCTCTAAGAAAATCTTAATAATTCATTAATTCAATTTTTAATCCTGCTGAGAATTATTTATCTTTCCGGCGAATTCAAGCAGGAAGTTCTTCGGGCAGTTAGTGAAAAATAACTGTTGACTTTTTTGTCAAATTCTGCTTTAATAATTGGTATCGGAAGCCACGGAAACCGTGGTAAATTCATTAAAAAGGTTGGAGGCTTTAAAGATGAAAAAATCCAAAAAAATAATGTCCGTTCTCCTCTGCTTCGCTCTGCTTTTGCAGGCGGCGGCTCTCGGCACAACCGCTTTTGCGGCTGAAAGCGACGGCTACACCATCGTTTCGCCCTATAAAGATGTTGTCTGGAGCGGCGAGAATGCCTGGGGCGCTTACAGAGGCAATCTTCATTCACACACAACCTACAGCGACGGCAATATTGACCTCGATACAATGGTTAAAAAGTATTACGAGCTTGGCTACGATTTTCTTGCAAACGCTGACCACGGCGTAACCGGCGTTGAATGGAACAAGGAGCCTTCAAGACAGGTTCTCTATTCGTATCAGACGCTTCTCGGCTACAAGGTTGCTCACATGAGCGACGAGGACTATGCCGCAGTTACAAACGGAACTTACAATAACAGAGGCAGAAAAATGGTCTGCGTTACCGGCGGCAACGAGCTTAACAATCTTTCTCTGAGCAAAAACCATGTTAACGGCTTCTTCCTTCCCTCAGATGTCGGCAACGGCTTCGGCGGCATTGAGAACGAAGCAGGCTACGAAAAGGCAATAAAGTTCATTCAGGATAACGGCGGCCTTTCTCACATCAACCATCCCGGCGACTGGATTGAATCAAACGCCAATCCCGAAGCGGTCAACGATCCCTACAACGTCAAGCTTTTCGGCGATCTCATTCTTAAATATGACTCCTGCCTCGGCACGGAGGTTCTCAACGAGAAAAACGGCACAACCGGCTATGACAGAGTTCTTTGGGATAATCTTCTCATGTACTGCCTGCCCTACGGCAAAACCGTTTTAGGCTTCAGCAACACCGACGCTCACACCCTTGACAATGTTGACAGCTCTTTCAGCGTATTTATGATGGAAGAAAACACCGTTGACAACATCAAGGCTACCATGCAGAACGGCGCATTCTTCGCCGTAACAAGAATCCTCAGAGGCAACGACTTTGAAATCGGACCCAAAGAGGGCTTCGATGTCAGAAACACCGACCTTGCTTATCCCATGTTCACCGAGCTTTCGGTTGACGGCCACAAGATTACCGTTACCGCAACCGACGCCGAGGAGATTCAGTTCATCGCCAACGGCAATGTTATCTTAAAGCAGGCAATCGGCAGCGATGCCGTAGTTCTTGACCTCGACCAAATCGACGGCGTAGCAGATTTTGAATATGTCAGAGTCGAGCTGAAGGGTCAGGGCGGCATGTGCCTCTCACAGGCTCTTGTTATTGACGACGGCAGCGAGCCCCTCACCTTTGAAGAGAATGCTACTCTCGTTCAGAAGCTCGTTATCGCTTTCAAGGGAACAAAGCTCTGGACCATCATTCAGGAAATCTCCTACATGATTAAGAAATAATTATCGCTTAATGCGGCATTTTGCCCGGTTTGTCTCTCAGACAAACCGGGTTTTTTGACGGCTTGACAGTATTTGCTTTAATTGCTATAATACTCTCCGAATACTGTCGAAGTTCGGGTGGGGGCTGTCGGCAGGGTAACGCAAGGAGGACAAAATGAGAATTAAAAAGCTTACTGCAATTGTTTTATGCCTTTCGTTAATATTTGCGATTTTTGCTCCGGCTCAGGCAAGCGCCGCTGAAGAATGCAATTGCAACGAAACTCCGATAATTTATGTCAGAGGCCGCTGCGGTCTCAGAAGAGACAAGGATATGCCTTTTGATGAGGTCAACAATCCTGCTCTCCCTTATGTCAGCGATGAATATATTCAGGAGCAGCTTCCCGAGCTTGTCAAGATTTATGCAAACTGCTATTTCCTCGGCGGCAAGGACTTCACTCCTTTCCGTGAAAGGCTGACAGAGGTATTCAAAGAAATATATAAGGATTATGCGCTCGATAATAACGGCAACATAACCAACAATTCCGGCCCCGAGCCTGCGGATGAATGGGACAGAGTGTATGTTCCCTCGGTTCATGAGTCACCGGGTCCCGTTGATACTCCCAGAAAAGCAAAAGACGAGGTTTACAGATACTTCTTCCAGTATGACTGCCGCCTTGACCCCTGCGACACCGCCGATAACCTTTATAAATACATTCAGCGTGTCAAAGAAGCGACAGGTCATTCAAGCGTTAAGGTTGTTGCCCGCTGCCTCGGAACCAATATTCTTGCCGCATATCTGGCTGAATACGGCTGGAGCGATATTGACGATGTGGTATTCTATAACGGCATAATGAACGGCACGGCAGTAACAAACTCTCTTTTCACCGGCGAGCTTTATTTTGACGATGACGCCGTTGACTTTTTCGCAAATCAGAACCTTGAGGACACAACGGTTCTGACCCTCATCAAGCAGGTTATCACCCTTGCCAACAAGACCTACGGCCTCGGCCTGACGATGGATTACATAAACATGACCGCAACCGATGTTGCTTATTTCGTTGTTCCCGATGTTATGAGAGTCAGCTACGCCACAACGCCCGGCTATTGGTCAATGGTTTCGGCTGACCGCTATTTTGAAGCAAGAAACTTTATATTCAACAGCGTAAGCGTTAAGGAAGAATTTGCAGGTCTTATTGCAAAGCTTGACAATTATCATAACACCGTCAGCGTTAAAATTCCTCAGATGCTCAAACAGATGGAAGCAGACGGCGTAAATGTTTATATTATTGCAAAATACGGCTATCAGCTTTATCCGATAATGAAAGACGCCGCATATCAGAGCGATATGATCGTAACAGCCGCTCAGCAGGCTCTCGGAACAACCTGCGCTCCTATTGGCAAAACTCTCAGCGACACTTATATTCAGAACGCCGAGGCAAACGGCTTCGGCAAATATATCTCCCCTGACAAGGCAATCGATTCCTCAACCTCTATGTTCCCTGACACAACATGGTATATCAAAAATATGGAGCATAACTGCTTCCCCCATGTTGTTGACATGCTTCTCTATAAAATAATGAGACCCGAGGGCGAAAAGATGACTGTCTGGGATAACCCCGATTATCCCCAGTATATCATCTATGAGGGCGAAGAAAACAACGGAGATAAGCTCATTCCGATGACCCCCGAGGAACAGGGTCAGACCATCAAGGAGCCCGGATTCTTTGAAACCCTTTTCGGATTCTTCAAATCCCTGTTTAAAACAATGAGCGAGATTTTGACAGAGCTTCAGCGTCAGATAACTGGAAAGGCGCAGGCGGGCAAAACAGCTCAGCAATAAAATTTTCAACAGCGTTATTGCGGCTTTTCGGCTGCGGTAACGCTGTTTTCGGATTTCTATGTGCATATTTTAATCAGCGATTGCCGACATAGAGTAAAGTTTGTCTATTATTTCACTTGAATTTGCAAAACAAAAGATATAGAATATAAAAAAATAAGAAAGAAGGTGCGCTATGGATAAAGAAAAGATTATCAGGGAAGAAAGCGACAATCTCGGCTCGGTCATCAAAATGCTGGTTGATTTTGACGCTCAGCAGAGAGAGATTATTGCTTCGGCGCTTTCCGGCAGAGAAGCCGCCCGAAAAGATATTCAGTCAGAGCGCAGCGAAATAGAGCAAAAATATATGAAGCGGGCTGAGGAACGCCTTAAAAAGCTTGAACAGAGCGAAAATGAGCGTGCGGACAAGGCTATCAAGGCGGCGCAGGCGGCTTCGCTCAAGAATATTGCCGAGCTTGAAAAAACGGCGGCAGAAAAAAAGGCTTTCTGGGTTGAGCAAATCTACGAAAGAACCGTTAACGGCAAATAATTTGAACAAAGGGAGGCGGCGTTAATGCAGTCAAAGGCTTCAAATTCCGTTATGACAAGAGCAAGAGCAAAATACGGCTGCCGTCTCAGCAAAGCGGATTTTGAATCGCTTGCAGGGCTTACAAGGCTGCACGATACGGCATCTTTTCTCAGAACACGCACGCATTATGCGCCGTATTTTGAATCGCTTGCCAATGCTCCCGAGCTTTCAAGGCTTCTGCTCGAAAGCACGCTTAAAAAAGCCTTTTTTGATGAAGCGCAGAAGCTCTGCGGCTTTGAAAAAAGCGTCGGCGAAAGCATTTTCAGATATTATCTGCTCAGCCGTGAAACCGAGCTGATTTTTGACTATATAATGAATCTTTCACGGGGAACGCCCGAAAAATCGCTTCTCAGAACTCCCCCTGCCGAAACCGGCGGAACAAAAATTGAATTTGCAAAGCTTTTTCAGATAACGGAGATTCGGGAGCTTCTGAAATATCTGTCAAAAACGAAATATGCGAAGCTTATCGCCGTTTTGCCGAAGACCGACGGCGGCAGCTTTGACCTTGCCCTCATTGAAGCAACTCTGGAGCGAATCAAATACGATATTCTTTTTGCGGATATCAAAAAAAATATGCCGTCGGAAACCGCAACGCTCCTGTGCTACAATCTCCGCATGAGAATCGAGCTTACGGATTTCAACATGATTTACAGGGCAAAAAAATATTATTCTCTCCCCGAGAGCACCATCCGTGCAAACATGATAGGCTACCGCTGTCTGCTCTCGCAAAAGGCGGTTGACGCCATCATTTCCGCTCCGACTGCTCAGGAGGCAATGGATATTTTCAAAAAATCCCGCTATTCGTCAAGAGCCGCATCGTTCGGCACGGAGGATTTTGAGCTGTTCTGCGAAAGGGTGGCAATTGATTCCGCAATCAGGCAGATTCATTTTTCATCCGACCCCGCCATCGTGCTTGCGGCTTATCTGCAAATCATGCAGAACGAGTGCGACAATATCATAAAAATAATCGAAGGCATCGTCTACAAGGTGCCGAAAGACGAAATTCTTTCAAATCTGATAATTATTTAAGAAAGGAGCGTGAGTAAATGGCTGTTGAAAAGATGAAGCTGCTGAGCATTCTCGGCCCTTATGACAAGCTTGACGAAGCCTTAAAGGTCTGCATTGAAAGCGGCAGCTTCCAGCCCGAAAACGCTGCGGAATTTATGGGCAATTCCGAAGGGTTTTCCTATCTGAACGAAGAAAATCCTTATTCTTTCAGGCTTATGAAGATAAAGGAAATCTTTGAACATTTCAATAAAAAGCCTGAATTCGTCAGCGATTGCGAGGATACCGACATTGACGAGGCAAACCGCAGAACCGACGCTCTCTATGAAACAATCAAAACCATTAAGGAACACGATTCCAAGGTTGACGGCAAAATTGAAGAAACAAAGCGTACCATCGAGCAGCTTTCTCATTTTGAACACCTTGATATAAATCTTGACGATGTTTTCAACTGCGATTACATCCGTGTCCGCTTCGGCAGACTGCCGTTTGACAGCTTTGAAAAGCTGAAAAAATACAACAAGGACATAAGCTCGATTTTCTATCCCGATTCGAGCGACGATATCGGCTACTGGGGTCTTTATGTTACCCCGATTGACAAAACCGACGAGGTTGACAGAGTTTATGCCTCCCTCTTTTTTGAAAGACTTCGCCTGCCGGGCAGCCACGGAACTCCCGAGCAAACGCTCAAACAGCTTCGTGAGGAGCTGAAAACAATGGAGGAGAGCAAAAAGGAGATTGACGAGAGCGACGATATCTATTTTGAAGAGCATATCGACCTGTTCAACCGTTACTATTCAAAAATCAAATCGCTCAGCGACAGCTTTGAGGCTCGCAAATATGCCGCAAAATATCACAGCAGCTTTTTCCTTGCGGGCTGGGTTCCGGTTAAATCGGAGAAGAAGCTGACCGATGCGCTCGGAAAAATTGAGGGCGTTGAGGTTGAATCGGCAAACGCAAAGGATGTCAAGAGACTGACGCCGCCCACAAAGATGAAAAACTCTCCTCTGACAAGGGCGTTTAAGTTCTTCACGGAAATTTACGGCGTGCCGTCTTACAACGAAATTGACCCGACTCCGCTCATTGCGGTGGTTTATACCCTGCTTTACGGAATAATGTTCGCAGACCTCGGTCAGGGCTTTGTGCTTGCGATAGTCGGAATTCTGATGTATAAGCTAAAGGGCATGAGGCTCGGCAAAATTCTCGTTCCCTGCGGCATCAGCGGAATGTTCTTCGGAACGGTGTTCGGCAGCGTTTTCGGCAATGAAGAACTGCTCAACCCCATGTTCCACGCTCTCGGCTTTGAGGAAAAACCAATTGAGATTATGTCCTCGGCTCTGATGTTCATTATCGCTTCAATCGTTATCGGCGTTCTGGTCATCATAGTTTCGATGCTGTTCAATGTCTTTTCAAGCTTCAAAAAGCGAGACTTCGGCTCGGCGATATTCGGCCACAACGGAATCTGCGGAATCGTTCTTTATTCTTCGCTGATTCTTCTGCTGATTAACATGTTTGCAAGCCTCGGCATCAACACAAAGGCGCTTGCAATCGGCGGAATTCTCGTTCCGATTATTCTGATATTCCTGAAAACTCCGCTCGGCGAGCTTGTCGGCGGCAGAAAGCCGAAAATCGGCAGTATTTCGGACTTTATAATCGAGAATTTCTTTGAACTGTTTGAGGTTATACTCAGCTACATGTCAAACACTCTCAGCTTTCTGCGTGTCGGAGCGTTCGTGCTCATTCACGCCTGCATGATGTCAACATTCTCTGCTCTTGCAGGCATAACGGGCGGCGGCGCAGCGGCGGTCATAATAATGATATTCGGCAATATCTTTGTTATCGCCCTTGAAGGTCTGCTTGTCGGTATTCAGGTTCTCAGACTTAACTTCTATGAAATATTCAGCAGATTCTATGACGGCGACGGCAAACCGTTCACCCCTCTCACAATTAATCAATAAAACCAAAAGGAGAAATAAATATGTCATCACTTACTATCGCTCTTTGCGTTATTCTTCCCATTCTTGCTCTCGTAATTTCGGTTTGGGCTTCAATCCGCTGCATGGATAAAACTCACAGCGGCAAAAAGGCATTCGGCAGACAGCTTCTTGTTCTCGGCGTTGCTCTTGCAATTTCATTTTCGTGCATGACCGCCGCATTCGCCGCAGGCGAGGACGCAGCCCCTGCCGAACCCGATGTAACAACAGCAGAAGAAGCTGCCGAAGACTCGGCAACCGACGGCGGACTTGCTCAGGGTCTTAGCTTCATCGGAGCCGCCCTTGCAATCGGTCTTGCCGCAATCGGCGCAGGTATCGCCCTTGCATCGGGCGCACCCGCAGCCATCGGAGCAGTTGCAGAAGATCCGAAATCATTCGGTAAAGCAATGATTTTCGTTGCGCTCGGCGAAGCGGTCGCAATTTACGGCTTCATCATCGCTTTCCTTATGATTCTTCCCACCTTGCAGTAACCGCCATGAAATTCAAGCTTATCAGTAACAGCCACGACGCCCTGACGGGAATGAGGCTTGCAGGCGTTGAGGGAGTTTTTGCAAAAACGGCTCAGCAGGCGGAGGAAGAACTGAGAAAATGCGTTGAGGACGACTCAATCGGAGTTATCCTGATAACGGAAAGCCTTGCCGCAACCTGCCCCGAGCTTATCGATTCTCTCAAACTCGGCGAAAGCGGAACGCTTGTTGTGACTATTCCCGGCTCAAGGAACGAACAGTCTCAGGATAATATCATGCGGTATGTCCGTGAGGCAATCGGAATTAAGATTTAAGGCGGTGAGAGCATGATTCAGCAAAAGAAAATCAATAATTTCATAAAATCAATTACAGATACAGCCGCAGAAAAGAGAGAAGCGGTCGGGGCGGAAACCGAAAAAATCCTCAGAGCGGAGCGAGCCGAGCTTGAAAGGCAGGCAAAGCGTGACGCTGAGAACTATATCAGAGCGAAAAGCGCTTCCGTAAAGCTTGAAGCGGGCAAACGCATTTCAGAAAAAGCGGATGAATGCAGAAAAGCCGTTTTCAGCAAAAGAAGCGAAATTGCAAACGAAACTCTTTCCGAAGCCGCCGAAAAGCTGAAAGCTTTCACGGAAAGCCCCGAATACAAGGACTTTCTTATCAAAAGCGCAGGCGAGGTTCTCAAAGAAATCGGCTCGGGCAACGTCACTCTGATGCTCAGACCCCGGGACATGGCTTTCAAAGACGAAATCTGCAACACCTACCCCAACGCTTCGGTTTCGCAGGATGAAAGCATCAGAATCGGCGGCGTTAAAGGAATCAATTCAACAATGACTCTCCTGATTAACGACACTCTTGACAGCCGCCTTGAAAATCAAAAAAGATGGTTTGAAGAAAATTCAGGTCTTTATATAAGCATGAGATAATTCTTGAAAGGAACATAATAATATGTCCAACAAAACAGTTTACGGAATAAACGGACCTGTTGTTACGGTTGCCGCCACAAAGGATTTTTCCATGCAGGAAATGGTCTATGTCGGCAAAGACAGGCTTGTCGGCGAGGTTATCTCAATTGACGAGCGCTTCACAACCATTCAGGTCTATGAGGGAACAACCGGGCTGACCCCCGGCGAACCGGTTGAGGGAACGGGCAGCGCAATGTCCGTAACGCTCGGCCCGGGTATAATCAGCAATATTTATGACGGAATCCAGCGCCCTCTGAGGGTTATAGCCGATGAAAGCGGCCCGTTCATTGCAAGAGGCTGCTCTGCGGGCGGAATCGACGAGCAGAAGCTTTGGGATGTCACCGTCACGGCAAAGGTCGGCGACGAGCTGAGCGGCGGCGATGTTATTGCCACCTGCCCCGAAACTCCGTCAATCACCCACAAGGTCATGGTTCCCCCGAATCTCAGCGGCACGGTCACTTTTGCCGCTCCGAACGGTCAATACACGGTCAACACGAAAATAATCGAAATTAAAGATAAAAACGGCAGAATACACGAGCTTACGCTCTGCCAAAAATGGCCGATAAGAACGCCGAGACCCATTTCAAAGCGTCTGCCCTGCACGGTTCCGCTCATCACGGGTCAGAGAGTTATCGACACTCTGATGCCCATTGCAAAGGGCGGCACGGCGGCAATCCCCGGCGGCTTCGGCACGGGCAAAACCATGACTCAGCATCAGCTTGCAAAATGGTGCGACGCCGATATAATCGTCTATGTCGGCTGCGGCGAAAGAGGCAACGAAATGACGCAGGTTCTTGACGAATTCGGCGAGCTTGTTGACCCGAGAACGGGCAGAAAGCTCACCGACAGAACCGTTCTCATCGCCAACACCTCAAATATGCCCGTTGCGGCAAGAGAGGCTTCGATTTACACAGGCATCACCCTTGCGGAATATTACCGTGACATGGGCTATGCCGTTGCGATGATGGCGGATTCAACCTCACGCTGGGCGGAGGCATTAAGAGAAATCTCGGGCAGACTTGAAGAAATGCCCGCAGAAGAAGGCTTCCCCGCTTATCTGCCCTCAAGGCTTGCCGCATTCTATGAAAGAGCGGGCAGAGTTCAGGCTCTCGGCGGCTCGGAGGGATCAATAACCGTTATCGGCGCAGTCTCTCCGCAGGGTTCGGACTTCTCGGAGCCCGTCACTCAGAACACAAAGCGATTCACCCGTGTATTCTGGGCGCTCGACAAATCACTTGCCTACGCAAGGCATTACCCCGCAATCAATTGGACCGACAGCTACAGCGAATATGCGGGCGACCTTGCCGACTACTTTAACACCAATGTTAATCTTTCCTTTATGGCATACCGTCAGCAGCTTCTCTCGCTTCTCCACGAGGAGAGCAAGCTCATGGAAATCGTGAAACTCATCGGCGCAGATGTTCTGCCCGACGATCAGAGGCTTGTTATCGATGTTGCAAGGGTCATCAGGGTCGGATTCCTTCAGCAGAACGCCTATCACAAGGACGACACCTATGTTCCGCTGAACAAACAGTTCCTTATGATGAAAACCATTCTTCATCTTTACGAAAAGGGCAAAACTCTGATTGCCGCCGGCAAGCCCGTTGCGGGAATCGCAAAAACAGGCATTCTTGAAAAACTTATCAAGATGAAATACGATATCCCCAACGATAAGCCGGAAATGTTTGACGGTTACATTGCCGAGATTGATTCCGTCATAAGCTCGCTTATGGCAAGATAAAAAGGATTTGACTCGTATGATTAAAGAATATATTGGATTAAGCGAAATATCCGGTTCGCTCGTCGTGCTTGACGGGGTGAAAAATGTCGGCTACGAAGAAACCGTTGAATTCTATGTTGCGGGCGGCGAAAAGCGCCTTGGCAGAATCATCGACATCGAGGGCGAAAAGGTTGTCGCTCAGGTTTTTGAGGGCACGAAAGGACTATCGCTCAAAAACACCGCCACCGTTCCGACGGGCAGACCCATGGAGCTGAAGCTCTCCGAAGAAATTCTCGGCAGGGTATTTGACGGCGCAGGCAGACCGATTGACGGTTTCGGCGAAATCTATCCCGAGGTTTCAAGGGATATCAACGGTTCGGCAATCAATCCCGTTTCAAGAATTTATCCGAGAAACTTCATTTCAACCGGTATTTCTTCTATTGACGCTCTTTCAACTCTTATCAGGGGTCAGAAGCTCCCCGTCTTTTCGGGCTACGGCATGAAGCATAACGAGCTTGCCGTTCAGATTGTCCGTCAGGCAAAGATAACGGGCGCAACAAGCGATAATTTTGCCGTTGTTTTTGCGGCGATGGGCGTTAAAAACGATGTTGCAGATTATTTCAGGCGTTCGTTTGAGGAATCGGGCGTTCTTTCAAGGGTTGTCATGTTCCTCAACCTTTCCGACGACCCGATAATCGAAAGAACGATAACTCCCCGCTGTGCTCTGACGGCGGCGGAATATCTTGCATTCGACAAGGGAATGCACATTCTCGTTGTTATGACCGACATGTCGTCTTACTGCGAGGCTCTGCGTGAATTCAGCTCGTCAAAGGGCGAAATTCCGGGCAGAAAGGGCTTCCCCGGCTACCTTTATTCCGACCTTGCCTCCCTCTACGAGAGAGCGGGCATGATAAAGGGCAAAGAAGGCTCGGTCACTCAGATTCCGATTCTGACCATGCCCAACGACGATATAACCCACCCCGTTCCCGACCTCACGGGCTACATCACCGAGGGTCAGATAGTTCTTGACCGTTCGCTTGACAGCACGGGAATCTATCCGCCCGTCAGCGTTCTGCCGAGCCTTTCAAGACTTATGAAAGACGGCATCGGCGAGGGCTTCACGAGAGAGGATCATTCCGCCCTTGCCAACCAGCTTTTCTCCGCTTACGCCAAGGTTCAGGACGCTGTTTCGCTTGCCTCGGTTATCGGCGAAGATGAGCTTTCGGATATTGACAAAAAATATCTTGAATTCGGCAAGGCGTTTGAAAACCGCTTTATCAAGCAGGGCATGAACGAAAACCGCTCGATTGAAGAAACGCTCGACCTCGGCTGGGAAATTCTCACCATACTGCCCGAAAGCGAGCTTGACCGAATCAGCGGAGAGCTTATTGAGAAATACTATAAACCGATAAAAGAAAAAACGGCTGAATAATAATCGCAAAATCCGAAAGGAAGTGACGGAATGGCAGCAAAAATACCGCCGACAAAAGGCAATCTGATGAAAATTAAAAAATCGCTTGAGCTTGCAAAGGTCGGCTATGAGCTGCTTGACCGCAAGCGCAACATTCTTATCCGTGAAACCATGGGCATGATTGACTGCGCAAAGGATATCAGAGAGAGGATAAACGAGAGCTACCGTCTTGCATACGAAGCGCTTGCCAAGGCCAACATGAGCCTCGGCGTGGTTGACGATTTTGCGTCGTTCGTTCCGATTGAAAACGGGCTTTCGGTTTCCTCCCGCAGCGTCATGGGCGTTGAAATTCCGACAGTTACGCTTGAAGCCGAAAAAATCGACAACTATTACGGCTTTATGCGAACCAATGCCCGTCTTGACGAAGCTTATAAACGCTTCAACGAAGCAAAAATCCTGACCGCCGAGCTTGCTCAGACCGAAAACGGAATTTACCGCCTTGCAACGGGCATCAAAAAGGCTCAGAAGCGTGCAAATTCGCTCAAAAATATCATCATTCCCCGATTTGAGGAGCAGGTTAAGTCCATTTCGTCGGCTCTTGACGAAAAAGAGCGTGAGGAGTTCTCACGCCTTAAAGTAATAAAGAGCTATATCGACGAATAACGCTTTTTCAGCGTTGCCTGCAAAAATAATTCACAAACCGTTGACATAATGAACAAAAAGTGTTAAAATAATATAGAATTTATTTTGCGGCTTGCCGCAGAAAAGAGATTTGAAAGGATTGAAATTAAATGAAAAAGTTTTTAGCAATTGTATTTGCCCTCATTTTTGCACTTTCAGCGGCAACAACCGCATTTGCCATTGCAAACACCTGCCCCTACTGCGGCGTTGAAATCGCTTCCGAAAAAGACTACAACGCTCATGTTTTAGGCAAATGCCCCGTTAAGTACCCTGAGGCTGCCAAAACCTACAAAGAATGCCCCTACGGCTGCGGCGCAAAATTTGAGGACAATGAGCAGTATGAAATCCATGTTGCAAGCTGCTCAATGAAGAAAGAGACCACCGAAGAAAAGATCGTTAACTTCATCAAGAACATTGATTGGAAAGCAATCGGCGAGAAGGTCAGCGGCGTTATTGCAAAGATCGACTTCCCCGCTCTTGCCAACAAGCTTATCGGTCTTGTTGAACAGGCAGTTGTTGCTATCATGGGCGCAGTTAAATAATCAAACCCAACAGCTAATAAAAATAACAGATTATAGGTTGTTTCCGAACGGATTAGCCTATAATCTGTTTTTTTGTTTTTATTATCGGTTTTACTGCTTGATTTTAGCCTTAATTTTATTGGCAATGCCTTTGAGAGTGAAATCCGTGCCGCCCGAAACGCTTCTTGCCTTAACAATTGAATAGCCGTCGCTTCTGCCGAGCTCCTTTGCCGAAATATGTTCGATTTTTTCAATCAGCTTTGCAAAGGTTTCGGTCTGCTCCGCCATGAGGTCAAGGTCGAATTTTTCCATCTCGTGCGAATCGCTGACAACGCAGAGATAATACGGAGCGGGAACAAGACTTATTTCGGGGATTCCCATGGTGAAGAAATTCTGACCCTCTCCGAAATGCAGGGCATTGTGACCTCTGAGGGTCATGGTGCGAACGGTTTTGCGCTCCTTAACCGTATCAATATAAAGCTTATCGACGAATTTGTTGCCCGTATAGACAAGCTCAACCTCGGGTTGACCCGTGTATTTATATTCGCCGTCAACATCTCTCCATTCCTTGCAGCCCATGTGTTCAAGCGTGAGATTGGCAACGCATTTGAAGTGACTGCCCACGCCGTCCCAAAGGTCACGGTGCATGGCAAGCCAGCGTGAAGCCGATTGGAACGAGCCCGTTCTGATATCCTTGAATCGGGGCAGGCGGAAATGACCGGTTGTGAACACGAAAATGTGCGTTCTTTCAAGCTCCGCATCCTTCAGATTTCTCATAAGCTCCAGCAGAGCGATTGCACCGTTTTCCTCAACGCAGTTTGTGCCGTCGGTATGAGTGTTGACAATAACGGTTTCCTTGGGATTTTTGCCCTTTAAAATGCAGTAAAAGCTCTCGGTGAAAGCGTTTTCTTCGGTCTGAGCGGTCAGCACGAACTTTGCCGATTTATGTTCCTTTGCCGCCTCGATAACCTTTTTGCCGTCGGTCTCCGTCACCCAGAGCATCGGAATTTTCTGATATCCGAGAATGAACGAAAGATACTGACCCTTAACGCAGTCGTCATGCAGACCTTTCCATATCAGAATAACCGCCTTTGCCTTGTTAAGCTTTGAAATAACGCCGTTGAAGCACTGAACAAAGCTTGTGATAACGGGACCCTCGTATTTATCGGGCAGAACAACATCCTCGGGATAGCTTGAACGTTTATCGAACGCCACCTCGCTGGGGATAAAATTGACATTGGATATTTCAAACACGGCAATTTTTCCGTTGATTTTCGGAATATCCGTTATATCGCCAACATAAACAAGCTCCTCCGTTATGCCGCTCTCCGAAGTTTCGCCCGAATAGGGATAAGCCGAGGAAACGGGAATGTTGATATTTTCGCCGTCGTCAATGATTTCAATTGACGATTCTTTCTCTTCCCAGCGGTTGAAATAAAACGGGTCGCTGAAAATCTGAATGCCCATTTTGCCGATTTCGTCTTTGAGATATTTAATAAAATCGGCGTGACCCTTGCTGCCGGTCAGCCTTGTGCCGCAGGAATTCATTTTTTCCATGCCGGCAAGTATTCTTTCTTTTGAAATGTCAAAGCTCATTTCTTTTTCTCCTTTTACTCTTTAGGGATACCCTCCCAACATGTTATTATATAATTATTCTGCCACATAAAAAACCAACAACAAACTAAAAATGTCCAAAAGAGTGTAACACATTCACGCCGCCGAGCACAAAAGAACAGGGCAAAGAGCGCCGTTTTGATGGTTTTTTGTCTGGTAATGACTGATAATGATAAAAAATGGGACAGAACAAAGACATTTTTTTGAATTTCTGTATAAATTTATATTGACATTTGCGTAACGGTGTGACATAATTTAATTAATTGTTTATTAAAATAGCGGAATAAGGGTCAGATTACTATTATTCTTTTTTGGGACAAAGATGATTCTTATATGCAAAGCGAGGCGGTTATAATTTTATGAAAAAAACGGTTAAGAAAACGAACCGCTTCATTTCGCTGATTCTGAGCCTTGCGATGGTTGTTTCATCGCTTGCCGTTATCGGCGTTATCAATGAAGCGAGCTTCAAAGCATCGGCAGAGGGTGCTGTCACAACCGTTGTTGCCTGCTCGGACTATCAGAACCCGAGCGGTAACGATGCGGGTGCGGCGTTCGTCCAAAGCGTTATCAGTCAGATGCAGACCTCGGTCGGCTTTACGACGGCGGACGGCTTCCTGTGCTGCGGCGACTACAGCTACGGCTATAACCAGGCGGCGGCAGGCATTGCGTCGCTCAAATCTGCCATAACTTCGCTGAATGTCAGCGACGCTGACGCCGTGTTTGTTCAGGGCAACCACGACGAAGCAGGTGCGGCAGGAATGGCAACAAGCGGTAACAATGACCCTGCAAGCGGCAAATACGGAGTTTTCGTTATCAACGAAGACGATTATATGTGGAATAACAGCGACGAAGCGACAATAAAGCAGACGGCTGAAAATCTGAGAGTTTATCTCAACAATAAGCTTGCCGTAGGCTACACCGCCCCGATTTTTGTTGTTTCGCATCTTCCGCTTCATTATTCAATGAGAACATATAACGACGGCGACGGTAAATTTGCCAATTATCTTTTCGATGTGCTCAATGATGCGGGCAGCAACGGACTTAACATAGTTTTCCTTTACGGTCACGACCATTCTAACGGCTGGGACGATTATCTCGGCGGTTCTGCCGTTTATCTCACCAAGGGCGACAGCATTAATATTGCTCAGGGCAGTACAACCTCATATCAGGCGGAAACACTCGCTTTCACATATATGAACGCCGGTTTTACGGGATATTATGAAAACCACAACGGCGCAGACGATACCTTGACAATGACGGTCTTTCAGTTTGACGATACAACGCTGACCGTTAACCGTGTTGATGAAAGCGGTATTCACAACCTGAAATCCGCAGGCGTTACGAATTCATACAAAAACGAAGCGACAAACGGCGGATATTCTGCCGACACCTCGGTTGCGACAAGCCCGCAGACCGTTTCACTTGATACAACCGTTACCAAAACTCACGAAATAGCCAATGTTATTCCCGAAAGCAGCGGTAGCGGCAGCAGCGGCGGCTCATCTTCTTTGGGATATTATTATTCGCCTATAAGCTCTGTTGATGATATTGTCAGCGGAGAAAAATACTTGATAATATACGGCAATAACCGGGAATTGTTAACACCCACAGTTAAAGAAAGCGGTTCCGGCACAAGCTTAAGAGTTGGCTTTACGCCTCAGACGATTGACAGTTCAATCGTGCTCGGAAATGATTTTGCTGCGGATTATTCGGACTATGAATGGACTTTTACAAGTCCTTCCGCCGGAACAACAAGTAATGTAAATGAATTCACAATCGGAGGTTCTGCCGGGTCATTTACTTTTTCATCCGGAGATTATGTTCTTAATTATAACTCCCGTGGCGTAATTAACGGATACGGTTCCGGTGCGGCACCTTTTTATATTTATGAAGCAACAGACGAAACCCCGACTGCAACGGAAACCGTTACATATACAAGGGTAAGCGCTTCATCGCTTTCCGACCTTGAAGACGGAGCAATCTATGTTATTTCAACCGGAAGCTACGCTTGTTCAACAACGCTGAGCGGAAGCAACCTTACCGCCGTTGCAACATCTGAAACAAATAATATTATTGACGGTGAGCTTTCCGACTGCGAATGGCAGTATGAAGCCGCAACCAATTCATTCAAGGCTGTTAACGGCACAAACGCAGGGAAATATTTGAGCCTGAGTTCAAACAGCACAAGTATCAGCTTTTCAGATAATGCCGTTAATTACACTTATAGCGGTAATAAGCTTTATTTGACAAACAGTACTAGTTACGGCTTGAGATATAACACTACTTTCCAAACTGCAAGAAGAACGAATCAGCAATCAACTGTCTATTTCTACAAAAAAGCTGTAACCACAAGCACAGCGACAGGTACGGTTTACAGACAGATTACCGATGCTTCCAATATTGTCAGCGGCAAAAAGTATCTTTTGATATACAATACCGATACAGATATGTTCATGCTTCCGTCGTCCGTTTCAAAATCGAATTCAAGCGGAACAAGAGTAGGTTTTGATGTTGAAGCAGTCAGCGGAATCACTGCCGGTTCCGATACAATAGTCGGCGACTTTACCGACAAAGAATGGACATTGGTTGGCAACAGCAATTCAGGCTGGAAGCTCGGCAACGGCAATGATGAATATGCCGTTCTCACCTCAACAACAGATCAAGGAATTACGGCAACTTTCAGCACGGAAACGACTTCAGAAATAACCGAAATACCCAACAATCCGTGGCTGCTCAGCCGTGACGGTCAATACGCAGCCATCAACAAGAACTCAACCTCGGGCAGACATGATGCAACCCTTGAATCAACCGGAAGCGAGTTCACTATTTCAGGAACATCGGGTTCTTTCCAGTTTACCACAAATTCTTCAGACGGCACTTCCGTAGCTTTTCAGAGAAACGGAACGGGCGAGCTCTTTAACGGCTATGCCAGCGATAACAACCCGTCAAATTTCTATATTTACGCATATAAAGAAGGAACCTTGCCCGGTTCAGGTGAAGATTCCAAAGCAATCCAGGCCATTACTCTTGACAGCAACGAGGGAACGGTTTATGTCGGTGCAGGCAGAAATGTCAATACAGGCGCAACGCTGTCGGTAACATATACCGATGACACAACGGCGGTTATTCCCGTTACAATCGGCATGCTGCTTGACCTGACAGGTAATTTCAACGCCGTTCAATACACGGGCACGGCGGGGGATTATGCGGGGCTTGCCGTATATTACCGTGACAATTGGTTCTCAGACTTTACTCTCCATGTAATAGAAAGAGATGAATATCCCGATTATCCCAACCCCGGCTCGGTCAGAGTCGGCAAATCCGCTTCGGCGGGCAACTTCCAGAACAGCGGCGTTGCTCAGATTGAGCTTACGGCAACAGGCGTTCCCATGGATCAGGGAATAGATGTTGTTCTTATGCTTGATACATCGAGTTCGATGAACAATTCCGTAACCGCAGCCGACGGAAGCACATCAACAAGAATTCAGGTTCTTCAGAATTCAGTTAACAATCTGTTAGCTCTGCTTAATCAGCCTAATGAATCGGGAATGATTCAGGATATTGATATGGCGATTGCCGATTTTAACGGTGGTTACGATCAAACTTTAATATCATCAGACAATGATCGCCTTGATGATTCAGTGGCAACAACCGGAGAAAATAACGCAGAGGTTTATACCGGTTCGACTGCTCTTGACGCCGGAGCGTTTGTTCCGATCGGAGATCTCGCAAACTTTGATGAAAGTACCATTTCACCTCACAGCGGCACTAACTATGACTATGCATTCGATGCCGTATATCAGCTTGTTGAGTCTAAAAAAGCTCAGAACGAAGCAAATCAGCAGAACAGAGATATATATGTTATCTTCATGTCGGACGGCGCACCGTTTGCATATAACTACTTCGGCTCAAAATCTGCATCAACCGAATGGAACAATTGGCTTAAGGGAACATATGCTTCCGAAGATGAGATTCCCTCAAGCACATCTTCCCACAAGTATTTCTATAACGGTCCCGGCAACAGCCACAGAATGGCCGATGCAATCAAGGGCAGTCCCGATAATCTTTATACGGTTATCAAAAATGATTCGTCCTTGAGTTACAACGGTCAGCAGTATATGACTCAGGTTCCCGGACTCGGCGCAAAAATGTATTCAATCGGTTTCTGCCTTGCACAAGACGATCAGATAACCGTTGACACTATGCAATATGTCATCACAAATCTTGCGTCATCTTCGGAATATGCTTATTTTGCCGATGACGCTTCAGAGCTTGACAACGCTTTCACCGCCATCCGTGAGGATATCAAGCAGGCGGCAACCTCAGCCTACTTTGTTGACAGAATGGGCTCCGAATATGACCTTCAGCTTGCGTCAACTTATAACAAGAACGGTCAGGACTTTACTCTTGATCCCGCCCCGACGATTGAGGTTAAAACCTACACGCTTTACACAAGCGCAGACCTTGCGAACGGTGTTATCAGCGACCTTAACGATGTCGGCACAAGAAGACCCGATGTTGACCCCGATTTGCTTGAAACCGTCACCTTTAATTCTGACGGAACCGAGGCTTATTCTGATCAGATTGATGCGGGTGCAACCAACATACTCGTTGACGGAGTTATCAATGCCTCAACCTTCTTCTATAACACAACCTCGTCGGCGGTTATGATTGACCTCGACGGCGACGGCACGGCGAATTATTCGCTTGCTCCCGAGACTTTCTATTGGAAGATAGGCATTATTGCCGAAAAAGAGTTCTCACTTACCTATTATGTTTATCTGACGGGAACGATGGAGGGCACGAGAGACCCCGGCGCATATCCTACCAACACAAGCGCCATTCTCTACTATATAAACTACCTCGGCAATGAGGCTTATAAGGAAACTGTTTCGCCGATTCTTCCCTGGCAGGGTGCGATGGTTAACTATGAGTTCTATCTTGTTAACCAGAACGGTCAGCCCGTCAACAGAGCGGGAACTGTCATTCCTTTTGAAAACCGCATTATCATCGGTGACAGACTCAGCTATCTTATCAGGCTGAACACCACAGAATATAATGAAAGCTACACGCTTTATCCGCTTGCCGATGTGCCTGATAATTATACGCTGTTTAATCCGAACGCCTCTGCGCAGGTTGTGATTTCAAGCGGTTCAACCGGCACAAATTCGGTAACAATAACGGACGAAGCGAGCACGGTAACAACATATTATTATGAAAGCGGCTACAGATTCAATCAGAACGGAACCGCTCCTAATGTCAGCGACTATTATAACACTCACTTTGCTTTCGGCGTTTACACGACTGAGGGTCTTTCGCCCGACACGGTCGTTATCGACTACGGTTTGCCGGTAAAGATTCATCCCATTGCAAACGATAAGATTATTCTTACCGATACTCCAGTAAATGCTATTTCGGCATCGTTCGGCGGAACGCTCAACAGCCAGGCCTATGACGCTTCACAGTTTGATTCCGCTGAAACGAGCATAACTCTTGCTCACGGCACGGCAAGCATCGACCCCAAGGACGGCACCACAGTAATATATACACCAACGGATATGCAGATGTCTGCCGAAGAAGTGTTCTATTACGAGGCCGTTGTTGACGGATTCTATTATTACAGCAAGATTACCGTTATCCCCGCCGCAAACATTTTCTATGAAGAAAGCTTCATTGACTTTACCCCCGGAAACGGCTATGTCTGGGAAACTGCAGGCAGCGGCAGAACAGCTTATCAGGCTGAGGACAGACCGGGTGCAAACGCCGTTGACGGCTTCGATGCCGACAATGTTTACGGTTATGACCCCGCATATAATGACAGCTCGGTAACATATTCTCTCGACAGCGCCCGCTTCACAACGCTTGACGCAGGTTCAATCGGCAACGAGCCGACCGCAAGCTTCACCTTCTGCGGCACGGGCTTTGACCTTTTCAGCGTAACAAGCAACAAAACCGGCGCAGTTCTTGTTAAGGTTGAGGGAATTAACGGCACAGACTTTAACAAAACATATATCGTTAACACATATTACGGCTATTCCTACGGTCAGCTTTATCTCGACGCTTCAGCGTCGGAGCCAACGGCAACCCTCAGCGCAACAAGCGTTGTTGACGGCTCAACCGTAGATAACGCTCCGCTTTATGAGAGCGCTTACAAGTCGGGCACAACCGTTGAAATTGACGAGGACGAAACCGTTGTTGTGGTTAACGGCAAGGTTTATTCAACAAAGCAAAAGGATAACGCCGCCCTTGCCTTCGGCTGGCTCACCTCAAACGGAACGGAAACGGGGCTTTATCAGATTCCTGTTGTCAGCGTTCCCGTCGGCAACTCAACTCTCAGCTACGGCACATACAGAGTAACCGTAACTCCCAAGTATGCAAAGGTATTTGACAAAACGGGTGACGACAGCTACAGGATTTATATTGACGGCGTAAGAATCTATGACCCTGCGGGCGAAACCGTCAGCGGAGTGATAGAAAAGGCTTATAATGCCGACCGTGAAAACAACGCCGAGTTCGTTGAAATCAGAGACACAATTATTTCTGCCAACGATTTCGGTTCAGCCACAATCGACGGCAATTCGGTTGCGGGAACAATGTTTATCGACGGTATTTCGGTTCTCAACAACGGCAGCTATGCCGATTCAATGGATAAATTCAGCAAAGCAGGACCCAACAACGAGCTTTATCTCTATGAGAATCAGGCAATAGCATTTATTCCCACGGTATCGGCAGCCTCTTTCCAGATTGGCATGAAGGTTGCCAAGGAGGGAGCGTCGGGCAATGCCGAAGCAACTGTCAGAATTCTCAACACAAGCGGAAATTCAAAGAGCGTCACCGTTTCGGGAGCTGCCGAGAAATATTATGATATTTCGTCTCTGCTCACATATGACACCACGACGGATGAATATTCCGCAAACGGCTCAATAGTGGTAATAAACGACTCCGACGCCGTAATTTCGCTCACAAACTATAAGTTCACGAGCAAATCGGATTCCGTTGCTAAAACATCCGACTATGTAACCGTCAACAGCACGACATATGCAATGGCGGCAAGAGCAGTCAAGACGGTTATGACAACGGCTGACAGCTCGGGAGTAACGGCAGAATGGGAAACAACCGACCTTCAGTCGGGAGCAACCGCCACGCTGACTGTAAACACTCCCGCCGACATAGTAAAAGTCGAGGTTGACGGAGTTGAAATCACCGACTGCGTTGTTAACGAAGACGGCACAAAGACATGGACTCATTCATTCACCGTCACCGAGAACAGCTCGGGAGATTATGAGATTGTTCTGACCGACAGCAAGGGCAGAATAAGCGAAACGATCTCAGCGGGAGAAATAACGGTCAGCCCGGAGGAAGAAAACCCCGCAGTTGCTTTCTTCAAAAAGCTGATTGCAAGAATAATTGAGATTTTCAACATATTAATGAAATGGTGGAGGGCTGTATTATGAGCAGAAATTATTCAAAGCCTGTAATCAGCTTCCAAAGCCTTGCCGTTTCAACGGATATAGCGTCGAGCTGTGAGATGACAACGAGGAGTGCAGAATATGTCTGCCCCGTATTTGTCAAGGAATGGGGAGACATGACCATTCTGACTAACGACTGCGACATGGAGCCTGCTGAGCAGATCTGCTACC
Source organism: Acutalibacteraceae bacterium (assembly GCA_051881575.1). GTDB lineage: Bacteria > Bacillota > Clostridia > Oscillospirales > Acutalibacteraceae > CAG-177. The sequence goes on from JBJEQD010000067.1 coordinate 47,348, forward strand.
ATGTTCCCGTTGAAGATAACAATGTTTTCAGCTCCTGATTGCTAAAGGTAAAAAACAAAATCGTGCCGGAAGTTTTTATGGGTTAACCTGAGGCTTTCGGCACAACTGTTTTGAGGATATTTATGAAGAAGAAAAAAGTGCTGATTTCAGCCTGCGCCGCTGTTTTGGTTATTGCCTCGGTTATTGCCGTTTTATTCAAAACAGGCGTATTTACTCCGAAGAAAAAAGTATATATTCCCGAAGGCACAACCGTTAATGTCCGAAAGGATTTTACTGCGGAGCTGACCGAAATAGAGGTTTCCGACAGCAATTCCGAAACGGAAACCAAAGCGGAAATCACAAACGCCTATGAGGCTCAGTCGGAATTCCCGTTCACGGTCGGCAAACTGTCCGTGAGCAAAATCTTTTCGTATTCGGGCGGGTTTGTTGAGGACGGAAGCGACAGAGAGGTTGAAAACATCTGTGCAATAAGGGTCAGGAACAACTCCGGCTTGGCGTTTCAGTATGTCAGCCTTTGCTTTAAAACCGATGCGGGCGAAATTATTTTTGATTTTACCGCTCTGCCTGCGGGCGGCTCGGTTACCGTGCTCGCCAAAAACGCCGAAGCCTACCGACCCGATATTATTGTTTCGGAAGTTAGTGCGGCAAAGAGCATTGAATTTGCGGAAAAGCCTTCACTTCACGGCGAAATGTTTGAGCTTTCCGTTCGGAACGGAGTTTTGGGAATCCGCAACATTTCAGCCGATAAAGACGCATCAAATGTTTATGTTTATTATAAATCCACCGACTCAAACGGGCTTTTCGGCGGCATAACCTACCGCATAAACCTCGGCGATATTCCCGCCGGCAAATTCAAGCAGGTTTCTCCGCCCCATTTCAGCGAAAGCTCAAGTAAAGTGATGTATATAACCTATGTATAATAAAACATATTTGTTCCCCGGAATGGCTCTCTGCCTTGAAAGCGAAGCCGAAATAAAGGATAACATGAATTTCGGCAGATTTCTGACCGACGAAAAAAACGCCGATATGAGAGTTAAGGTTATCTGTTCAAAGCTTCCCGAAAAGACCGTTAAGACCGCATCGGGCAGAAAATGCTTTTTTGTCAGAGACGGCTCTGAATATCTTTTCACCGCCTATTTTGATTCTTCCGATATGGCATATAAAGACTATGCCTGCCGGGTCAGAAACGAAAACGGCATAACCCTTTTTGTTGATTACCCTGAGGGTCTGTGGGATTCCATGCTCATGGATGCGCTGGATATCCCGGATTTACTGCTTGAGAGGAACGCCGCTTTCGTTCACGCTTCGTTTATCATAACGGGCGGCGAAGCGATAATATTTGCGGGCGACAAGCAAGCGGGCAAATCCACTCAGGCGGCGCTTTGGAGCAAGCACAGAAACGCTTTGACAGTCAACGGCGACCGTGTTATATTAAAATCGGAAAACGGAAAAATTTTAGCTTACGGCTCAGCGTTCTGCGGTTCATCCGACATTGCTCTGAATGAAAGCGCACCTCTGAAGGCTGTCGTTTTGCTCGGCAAGGCAAAGGAAAACTCGGTTGAATCGGTTTCAGCCCCTCAGGCATTCAGAGAGCTGCTCGGCAAAATGACATACGATTCGGGCAGAAGCGACTGCGCCGAAAGGGCGGCGGCTCTTGCGGCTGAAGCAGTCGGAAAGGTTCCCGTTTTAAGACTGCTTGCAACGCCCGATGTCAGAAGCGTTGAAACGCTGGAGGAGGCTTTATGGCGAATTTGAAAATTGAACCGTCGGCGTCCGAGCCGATGATTTCAAAATATATCCACGCCAAATGCGCCAAAGCGGGCGTTCCCGCCTCGGCAACCTTTGAGCTGACCTCAGGCTGTAATTTTAACTGCAAAATGTGCTATATTCATTCGCCCGGCTGTGAGAAATCGGGAGGCGAACTGAGCGCCGCCGATTGGATATCCCTCGGCAATCAGGCACGGGAGCTGGGAGTTGTTTTTCTTCTCCTGACGGGAGGAGAGCCGCTTTTGAGAAAGGATTTTCCCGAAATTTACACGGCTCTCAAAAAAATGGGCTTTATTATCTCAATCAACACCAACGGTTCTCTGCTCTGCGGAGAAATTGAAGAGCTTTTCAGAAACAATCCGCCGTCAAGGCTCAATGTTTCGCTTTACGGCGCAGACAACGAAACCTACTGCCGCCTTTGCGGAGCACCTCGGTTTGACAAGGTTATTGAAAATATCGGGCGAATGCGTGATATCGGAATTGATGTTAAAATCAATTGCAGCATAACGCCCGACAACTGCGAAGATATTGAAAAAATATATGAGCTGACCAAAGCTCTCGGGCTTCACATAAAGCTCACAACCTATATGTATCCGCCCGTCAGAAAGGATTCGGGCAGTACGGGCTTCAATCCGTGCAGGCTTTCCGCCCGTCAGGCGGCATATTATCGGGTAAAATATTCATTATTAAGCCTTGGCGCCGATGAATTTCTCCGCCGCTCGGACAGCCTGAACGAGCTGTTTGAAGCAGATGACGAATGCGTTGACGACGGTGACAGGGGAGTTCGGTGCCGTGCAGGCAGGTCGGCTCTGTGGGTTGACAGGCTCGGCAATGTTTATCCCTGCGGAATGCTTGCCGAAAAAAGCTGTAATGCGGTTGAAAAAGGGCTTGCCGAATGCTGGAGAACGGTCAGCGCCGAAACCTCACGCATTAAAACTCCGCTCAAATGCGCCGCCTGCAAATACAGGCAGCTTTGCCCCGCATGTGCGGCGGCTTGCAAATGCGAAACGGGGAGCTTTGACGCTCTGCCGGAGTATCTTTGCGAAATGAGCAGATATACGGTTGATTTTATTGCACAGGAAGCTGAAAGAATCAGGAGAGAGCGAAATGACAGTGAATAAAGATTTTGTTGTCCGCACGGTTGCAGGCGAGACAATGCTTATCCCCGTTGGCAAAAATGTTTTGAAATATAACGGAATTTTCACGCTTTCGGAGTCGGGAGCGATGATTTACCGGCTTCTGTGCGAGGATAAAACCGAGGAAGAAATCATAGCTGTTCTTGCCGAAAGCTTCAGCGAGGCTGAGGAAACCCTGAAAAGCGATTATGACGAATTTATCCGGCAGCTTAAAGATGCGGAAATCATAAATGAATAATAATGGGGCGTGAACCGATGCATGGTTCACGCCCCTTAATATTTTTCAGTCGTCAAGTCTTTTAAAAATCGGATTTGTATTGACGGTGATTATTTTATCGGGATTGAATCTGATTGATTTTCAAAGTGTCCGCCGCAGTCAGAGCCGTACCGGCGATCATAACGGCGAGTGCAATCAGATATCTGCCCGTCAGCTGTTCATGCAGAAAAGCAAATGACAAAAATGCTCCGATGAAAGGCGCAATTGCATAATATGCGCTTGTCTTTGCCGCCCCGAGAGCGCTTTGTGCACGGACATACATAAAAATGCTCAGACCGTATGCCACAAAGCCCAGCAAGAGAGCTGAGATAATGTAACGAAGCTCCGGCAGTCTTTCGTGACGGATAAAAGCTATGATTAATGACCCCAAGCCGGAAAAATGCCTTTCAGCACAACGATTTCATAAGTGCTTTTTGACGAAATACATCTTGTGCAGTTATTCTCAAAGCCCCAGCATACCGTTGCAAGAACAACAAACAGAGAACCGTAGGATAATTCAAAGCTGTTTGTTCCCTCAAATGACAGAATGATGCTTGATAATGTTATCAGCGCAATGGCTCCCCACAGCATTTTTGACACGGATTCTTTGAAAATGAGCAGAGCAATAACCGTGGTTGCAACAATCTCGAAGTTCCCGAGCAGGGAGGCGCTTGATGAAGAACCGAAGCTTATGCCGAGCATCAAAAAAATCGGTGCGGCGATGTCAAGCGCAATCATGCCGATAACAAAAGGCAGGTCTTTCCGACCGAGCTTTTCGCTTTTTTCTTTTTTCCCGAACAGCGACATAATCCCTATGCCGATTCCTGCCCCGAGATAAAGGAGAGCAGCCATGGATGTCGGCTCAACACGGTTCAGCAGCAGTTTGGAAAACGGCACATTGATTGCATAAAATGCCGCCGCAAGCAAAGCGAACAGTATTGCTTTGGGTTTGCTCATGCCTTTCACCTTACAGACTTCGGATTATTCTTTCACAGCAGTAAAAAACAGTCTCGGCATTTTCAGAATTACGGAATTATCGGCTTGAATCGTGAAGCGGTTTTTTATCATTTCGGAAAGTTCTTCGAGAAATTCCGCTTGCTCTGCTTCGCAGAGAGCGTCAAGATACGGTCTTAATCCGCTTCCTTTATACCATTCAATAACCGAACCGTGCGACGGAACGGCATGGTAATAGGTTGTTTCCCACATTGTCAATTCTTTTGAAATGCCTGATAATATATCATAGGTTTCGCTTGGCGAAAGATTGTGAAAATTATGAATGTCTCTCAGCTTTATCCACTTGTCTTCGGATATGAGCCTGTTGAGCTGTATATAAAATTCGGCGTTCTGAACAAGCGGCATCTGCACGGCAAGCATTCCGCCGTGGTTGAGCTTTTCCGTAAGCTTCGGCAAAAGGCTTGCGTGGTCGGGAATCCAATGCAGACAGGCGTTTGAGAAAATCAAATCGAATTTTCCGAGGCTGTCAAGCTCATTGGGGATAAGGCACTTTCTGAATTTCAGGAACGGATATGAGCTTTTTGCTTTTTCAAGCATGTTGTCGGAGTTGTCAACGCCGATTATATCCGCAGACGGGAAATGCTCATAAAGGCGGTTTGTGCTGTTACCCGGACCGCAACCGATATCAAGCACGGTTTGCGGAGAAATTCCGATTCTGCTGATAAGATCAACGGACGGCTGAGTCCGTTCCTTTTCAAATTTAATGTATTGATTTGAGTTCCAATCTTTCATATTCAATATACGGCGTGATGCTCAGCTGATTTTTGCGGGAGCGATGCGGTTCTTTCTGTCCTTTTCCTTGGGCTTCGGAACAATGTTGCCCGCTTTGGTGAGAGCGATTTTGGTCAGAACGGGTCCGAAAATCTCATAAATGAGAACGGAGAACAGAACGATATTTCTGATAACCGAGCCGACCTCGCCAAGTTCCATAACAGTTACCGACATACCCAGCGCAACGCCTGCCTGGGGGAGCAGGGTGATTCCGAGATAGCGGGTGGTCTTTTCGTCGCATTTCATCAGCTTTGCGCCTGCAAATGCGCCGAGATATTTGCCGAGAGAACGGGAAATAATGTAGGCAATGCCGATTCCGACAATTGCGATATTGGAAAATACATTCAGCTCAAGCTCTGCGCCGCTGAGCACGAAGAAAAGTGCAAAGAGCGGAACGGTCCATTTATCGGTCTTGTCCATGATTTCGGCAGAGAAATCGCAGACGTTGCAGAACACCGTGCCGAGCATCATGCAAACGAGCAGAGCGGAAAATCCGATATGGATTCCGCCGACATCAAATTCAACCATGGAGAGCGCAACGGTCAGAAATACAAAGGTTATCGAAAGGCTCAGGCGCTTGCTGTTGGAGCTGAAAAATCTCTCGCAAAGCGAGAAAAGCAGACCCATTGCAAGCCCGAGAAGCAAGGAGCAGACAATTTCAAGCACAGGCTCAACAATGATTGCCGTCAGGCTGAATTCGCCCTTTTCAAGAGCCTTTGCAACGCCGAACGAAACAGAGAAGATAACAAGACCGACGGCGTCGTCGATTGCAACAATTGGCAGGAGCAGATCCGTCAGCTTGCCCTTTGCCTTGTACTGCCGAACGACCATGAGCGTTGCGGCGGGGGCGGTGGCGGCGGCGATTGCGCCGAGGGTTATTGCCATTGAAATCGGCAGCCTGTCGCCGAGAACGAAATGCAGGGCAACAAGGGTTATGTCAACAAGAGCGGTGGCGATAACCGCCTGCCAGATTCCGATAAAGGTTGCCGCTCCGCCGACCTTTTTGAGCTGAGAAAGTCTGAATTCATTGCCGATTGCAAAGGCGATAAAGCCGAGCGCAACATCGCAGATAAGCTCGAATTCCTTGACATTTTCGGCGGAGATGAAGCCGAGACCGTTAACGCCGATTCTGCCGAGGCAGTAAGGGCCGACGAGTATGCCCGCAACGAGATATGCCGTTACCGAGGGCAGACCGAGCGGCTTTGAAACACGGGACATCAAAAGCCCTGCCGCAAGAGCGATTGAAATGCTGAATAATGTTTCCATAATGAAAAATGCCTCTTTACTTATTGATTATTTGCAAAGCTCGTCTGCAAGAGCGTCAATCTGAGCAAGGTTTTCTTCGCTCAGAGCGGATTTGATATGAACGCCGTTTTCGGCGTAAGCGATATCCTTGCAGCCCTCAAGCATTTTTCTCATAACCTTTTCAGCCATAGGTGCCCATGAGCCGTTTTCCATGAAAGCAACGGTCTTGTTTTTGAAGTTTCTTTCGGTCAGGTCATTGATAAATTCACGCATGAACGGGAAAATTTCGGCGTTGTAGGTGGTTGTTGCAAGCACGATTTTGCCGTAGCGGAAAGCGTCCTCAACCGCCTCCGCCATGTCGCAGCGTGCAAGGTCGTTGACGGCAACCTTGGGGCAGCCCTTTTCTTTGAGCTTTTCTTCAAGAAGCAGGGCGGCTTTCTTCGTGTTGCCGTAAACCGAGGTGTATGCAATCATAACGCCATCGGTCTCAACGCCGTAGGTAGTCCATGTATTGTAAAGTCCGAGATAGTAGTCAAGATTTTCGCTGAGAACGGGGCCGTGAAGCGGGCAGATTGTTTTGATATCAAGCGTCGAGGCTTTTTTGAGCAAAGCCTGAGCTTGAGCGCCGTATTTTCCGACGATTCCGAAATAATAGCGGCGGGCTTCGCATGCCCAATCCTCATCAGCGTCAAGAGCGCCGAACTTGCCGAACGCATCTGCGGAGAAAAGAACCTTGTCGGTGCTGTCATAGGTGACGATAACCTCGGGCCAATGAACCATCGGTGCGGTGAAGAATTTAAGCTCTCTGCCGCCGAGCGAAAGGGTGTCGCCCTCCGAAACAACAATCTGTCTGTCGGCGTAATCCGAGCCGTAGAACTGCTTCATCATCGCAAATGCCTTTGCCGAAGCAACAACAACAGCCTGCGGATATGCCTGCATAAATGCGTTGATGTTGGCGGAATGGTCGGGCTCCATGTGCTGAACGATAAGATAATCGGGAGCTTTTTCGCCGAGAGCGGCTTTGATGTTGCCGAGCCATTCATCGCCGAAACGGGCGTCAACGCTGTCCATTACAGCCGTCTTTTCGTCGATAATAAGATAGGAGTTGTAAGCCATGCCGTTTTCAACAACATACTGCCCCTCAAACAGGTCTATATCGTGGTCATTGACGCCGACATACTTAATGTTTTCTGCTATATTCATTTAAGACATCCTTCCTTGAACGAATTTTCTACTTATTATAGCACATCGGAATTGCAATTGGTAGTGGTAGAAATGAAAAAATATTACTATTTTGCGGAATTAAGTGAATTAATTGCCTTTTTTGAGAGAAAAAGCAGAGCGAAGATGTTGGGTATTGCCATAAGGCCGTTAAGAGTGTCCGAAATACTCCATACGCTTTCAAGCCGGATAATACTGCCCGCAAAGGCGGCGGCGATATAAAGAATGTTATAGATTTTACCGCTTTTTTGTCCGAAAAGGTATTCCGAGCCGCTTTTACCGTAATAAGACCAGGCAACGAGGGTTGCAAAGGCAAAAAGACAGATGCAGGCGTTCAGAAAATATCCGCCCGCTTTGCCGAATGCGCTTTCAAAGACCGCCGAGCAGAGTTCAACGCCGTTGAGGTCGGAGCCGGGCTGCCAAACGCCGCTTGTCAGAATCGCCGCCGCAGTTACCGTGCACATAAACACCGTGTCGATGAATACCTCAAGAATTCCCCACATGCCCTGCTCGCCCGAGCATTTGCAGTCGGCTGCGGCGTGGATTATTGCGCTGCTGCCGAGCCCCGCTTCATTAGAGAAAACGCCCCTTGAAACGCCGTATCTTGCCGCCTTTGCCATTCCGAAGCCTGCCGCCGCCCTGAGGGTGAACGCCTCCCTGATAATGCTTTTTAAGCACGGTAGCAGATTATCGTGATTTTTTGCGATTATGATAAAGCACGCAAGAACAAAAGCCCCCGAAAGCACGGGAATGAGCTTTTCGGACAGAGCCGATATTCTTTTCAGACCGCCCATGATTGAAACCGCCGTCAGAACGCAGAGCAGAATTGCTCCCGCAATCGGCGGAACTCCGAAGCCCGAAAGCCCCTGAGCAACCGAATTTGCCTGAGTCATGTTGCCCATGCCGAGCGATGCGCCCGTGAGCAGCAGAGCATAAGCCCCGGCAAGCCCTTTCATGCCGAGACCTCTCTCGATATACTGCATCGGCCCGCCGCACCATTGACCAGAGGCGTTTTTGATTCGGAATTCAATGCCGAGAATGTTTTCACAGCAGCAGGTCATCATTCCGAGAATCGCCGAAACGCACATCCAGAAAACCGCACCGGGGCCGCCCGAGCAGATAGCGGTTGCAACGCCGACTATGTTGCCCGTGCCGAGGCAGGCGGCAAGAGCCGAGGTCAGCGCACCGAGCTGAGAAATTGAGCCGTCGGAAGTCTGCTTTGACGATTTTCTGTTTTTGAAAGCGGAAACAACCGTTGCTTTGAGCCACTTTTGAACTCCGAAAATCTGAAAAAATCCCGACCTTGCGGAAAGATAAAGCCCCGTTCCGAGAAAGACCGCAAGCATCGGCGGCCCCCAGACAAAGGAACTTATTGCAGAATTGATTTCAAAAAACAAAGCCGTCACCTCATTGAAGAATATGAGATAACGGCTGAAATTATTTTTTAATTATATTATTTTCCCGTAATAACGGTTTCAATATTATATGTTTTTGCAAAATCAATAACATTCTGACAGCTTTCCTTGGTGTAAATCTTGACATTTCGGCAGGCGTCAAAGGTAAGAGCGGGAATATTCTGAGTATCGCCCCTGAAGGTCGCAACCTTCAGGCTGTCGCAATAATAGAAAGCCTTGTCGCCGAGGGTTGTGAGACTTGAAGGCAAATCAACCTGAACGAGATTGTGACATTCCGAAAAAGCAAGCTCGCCGATTTCCGTGAGCTGACGGGATTTGTGAAGAAAAGCCTTTTTGATTGAACTGCCCGTGAAAGCGTTCGGCTCAATCTTAACGAGTGTTTCGGGGAAATTGACGACCTTAATCGTGCTGACTCCCGCAAAAGCTTCGGAGCCGATAATGCTGACGGTGTAATCGTCAAGAGATGAGGGAATGTCGAGAGTGACGATTTCCTCTGCCGAGTTGTATTTTGTTATTTTCGCCGTGTTGTCTTCAAGCACGACATAGGTGTAGTCGCCCGAAGTTACGGGCTCGGATTCTTTTTTGCCGCAGGAGCAAAAAACAGTCAGAATTGCAGCAGCCGCAAGAATAATTGCAATTATTTTTTTCATTTCAAAAAATCCTTTCTTTGTTGGAATTATTTGCATTGTTTTAATCACAGACCCGCATTTTCGCAGTTTTCACGGTGTTCCGCAAAGGTTTCGGCGTAATGATAAACGCCCTCGCCGTCGGTGATGAAAAAGTAATAGTCCGTATCCTCGGGATAAAGAGCCGCCCTTATCGTTTCAATGCCGCTGTTGGTTATCGGCCCTGCGGGAAGCCCCTCGCAGTTGTAGGTGTTGTAAAGCTCCTTTAACTGCTCATACCGTTCCTCATCAACATAGGGCTTGACATAATCTCTGAGATAAAAGGTTGCGGCGTCGCATTGGAGCTTCGGGAACGAATCGCTGTCAAGCCGATTATGGAGAACCGATGAAACCGTTGCCATTTCGGCGGGATTGCCCGCTTCCTCCTGAATGATTGACGCAAGAGTCAGAATTTCATCGAGAGAATAGCCCATTTCCGAGCATCGGGCAAGGATATCGGAATCAAGCTTCGCCTCGGAATTTTTGAGGAATCTTTTTATGACCGATGACGGATTTTCGTTTCTGTAAAAATCATATGTATCGGGGAAAAGATAACCTTCAAGCAGAAACGCTCTGTTTTCGGGATTCTCAATCTCAAACGAAAAGCCCTCAAGGCTTTGCGGGTCGTTTGCGGCGGCCATGAAATCGGCTGCGGAGCAAACTCCGTTTTCTTCGAGCAGGGCGGCAATCTGAGAAACCGTTGAGCCCTCGGGAAAGGTCACACGCACAACATTTGAGGTTGTTTCAGCCGAATCGGAGGGCGTTTTTTCGCCGCTCCGTGAGCATGCCGCAAGGCTTATGAGAACCGACGCCGAAAGTATCAGCGCAAGCGCAGATTTTATTGACTTTTTAATAATATCTTTCATGCTGATAATTCTATCACACCGCACGGAAAAAATCAAGTAAACCTTTAATGAACAGGGTGCGAATTTGAATTTTCGGCAGTTGCAGACAATTTTTTACATTTTGCAAAATTTTCTATTGACTTTTGTGATTGATTGTACTAAAATTATGTTAGTCAATCAGCGATTTAAAGGTTTAAAGCGCTGAACAATTCAAGGAGGAAAAACCATGAAAAAATTTGTTAAAGTTTTATCCGTTCTCATGTGCCTTGCACTTGTCTGCACGGCGTTCGCTTCCTGCTCGGGCAAGACCGAGGGCGACACAACCACAGCCGCTCCCGCCGCAGATTCCGGCAAGGTTTATCAGGTCGGCGTAATCCAGCTCACTCAGCATATCGCTCTTGACGCCGCAACAGAGGGCTTCAAAGCCGCTCTCACCGAAAAGCTCGGCGACAAGGTTAACATCAATGTTCAGAACGCCGCAGGCGAACCCGCAACATGCGCCACCATGGCTCAGCAGTTTGTTTCAAACGGCGTTGACCTCATCATGGCAAACGCTTCTCCCGCTCTCAGCGCAGCGGCAAGCGCAACGGCCGATATCCCCATCGTTGCAACCTCAATCACCGACTATCCCACCGCTCTTGATATCCCCGCAGCAAATTGGACGGGCAAGACCGGCTTCAATGTAACCGGCACTTCCGACCTTGCTCCCCTTGACCAGCAGGCAGCTATGATTCTTGAGCTGTTCCCCGATGCAAAGACAGTCGGCATTATCTACTGCTCAGGCGAAGCAAACTCAAAGTATCAGGTTGAAGCCGTAACAAAAGAGCTCACCGCTAAGGGCATTGAAGTTAAGGATTATTCCTTCGCAGATTCAAACGATATCGCCGCAGTAACCACAAAGGCTGTTGCAGAGTGCGATGTTCTTTATTCCCCCACCGATAACAAGGTTGCAGACTTCGGCGAAACCATCAATAACATTGCCGAGCCCGCAGGCATTCCCCTTATCGCAGGCGAAGAGGGCATCTGCAAGAAGTGCGGCGTTGCAACTCTTTCAATTGATTATTACGATATCGGCTACGAAGCAGGTCTCATGGCTTATGATATCCTCGTTAACGGCACTAACCCCGGCGACATGGAAATCGGCTATGCAAAGGATTTCACCAAGGAATACATGAAAGACCGTGCAGACGCTCTCAATGTTGCGATTCCCGAGGACTACAAGGAAATCGTTGTTGAAGCATAATCGTTTCAAATTAAACCTCGCTTAATATTGAACAAAAGCGGTAAGTTATTCTTATCGCTTTTGTTCTGCTTTTTCGGATAGGAGAATTATATGTCAGGATTTATCGGCTCTCTGCCGGGAGCCATTGCTCAGGGCATAATCTGGGGCATAATGGCTATCGGCGTTTACATCACTTACAAGGTGCTCGACCTTGCAGACCTTACGGTTGACGGCTCGCTCGCAACGGGCGGAGCTGTTTTTGTCGTTTTGTCAACCTCGGGCGTCAATATGTATTTTGCGCTGCTTGTCGCATTTGTTTCGGGCTGTCTTGCAGGGCTTGCAACCGGAATTCTGCACACGGCTTTCGGCATTCCGGCGATTCTTGCAGGCATTCTGACCCAGCTTTCGCTTTATTCCATTAACCTGAGAATCATGGATAAGAATGCAAACATCGGCATCAGCTTCCGCAACTATAATCTGATGATTACTCTGAGCAACATTAACAAGTCTCTGCTTGTCGGCTCGCTGTTTGCCCTTGCAATAATCCTGCTTCTTTATTGGTTCTTCGGCACGGAAGCAGGCTCGGCAATCAGGGCGACGGGCTGTAATGCCGCAATGGCAAGAGCCAACGGCATCAACACCGACATAAACAAGATTATCGGCCTTGTTATTTCAAACGGCATTGTTGCTCTCTCGGGCGCATTGCTGACCCAATGGCAGGGCTTTGCCGATATCAACATGGGCAGGGGCGCAATCGTTATCGGCCTTGCGGCGGTTATCATCGGCGAAGTTATTTTCGGCAAGATATTCCGCAATTTTGCCCTCAGACTGCTCTCTGCGGTTATCGGCGGAATCATTTATTATATCGTTATGACCTTTGTTATTCAGCTCGGTCTTGACGCAAACGACCTCAAGCTGTTCTCGGCTGTTGTTGTTGCGATTTTCCTCGGCGTTCCCTATTGGAAGAGCAAAATCCGCCTGGGAAGCAGAAAAGGAAAGGAGGCGGGCGCAGATGCTTGAAATAAAAGGACTTTATAAGACCTTCAACCCCGGAACGGTCAACGAAAAAAAGGCGCTCAACGGCGTTGACCTTGTTCTCAACGACGGCGATTTTGTGACCGTTATCGGCGGCAACGGAGCGGGCAAATCTACCGTTCTGAACATGATAACGGGCGTTTATCCCGTTGACAAGGGCAAAATTATCGTTGACGGCATTGATGTCACGAATCTTTCGGAGCATAAGAGAGCCAAATATTTCGGCAGAGTGTTCCAGGACCCGATGACGGGCACAGCGGCGAACATGGAGATTATCGAAAATCTCGCAATCGCCGCCAAGAGAGGCAAGCGCAGAACGCTCAGATTCGGCGTTAGCAAAAAGGATAAGGAGCAATACCGTGAAATGCTCAAAACTCTTGATCTTGGTCTTGAGGACAGGCTTTCTTCAAAGGTCGGACTGCTTTCGGGCGGTCAGAGGCAGGCTCTGACCCTGCTCATGGCAACGCTTCAGAAGCCGAAGCTTCTGCTTCTTGACGAGCATACGGCGGCTCTCGACCCCAAAACCTCGGCAAAGGTTCTCGCCCTGAGCGATAAGATTATTTCCGAAAATAAGCTCACCGCAATGATGGTCACGCACAATATGCACGACGCCATCGTTCACGGCAACAGGCTGATAATGATGCACGAGGGCAGAATTATCCTCGACATTTCGGGCGAAGAAAAGAAGAATCTGACCGTTGAAGCATTGCTCGGTCAGTTTGAGAAAATCAGCGGCACTCAGTTTGCCAACGACAGAACGCTTCTTTCAAATTAAAATAAAAGCAACAGAGCGCCTCATTCCGAGACGCTCTGATTTTTTTAACCTTTTATACTAATGTAACCGAATGGTCATAGGCGGGGTACCATTTTGACGAGCCGAAGTTTCTCGCTCTGAAAAGCACCTCATCTTCATAGACCTCCATCTGAAAGCCCATTCCGCCCCACGGAATGCCGAAACGGTTGATAATCATATAGGTCGGCAGGTTAACATAGTTAACTCCGTTTATCGTTTCAACGCAGGAGAAGCCGAAAACCGCCTTTGTCAGCGGGCCGTTGATGCCCGTGTGAACATGACCGCTGATGAAGAAAACATTGGTGTATTTTTCGAGAATCGACTGAACGGCGTCGCTGTATTCGCCCATGCCGCCGCCTTCCCAGATTTTATCCTGACCGTTAACGCCCTCAACGGGAACATGGCTGATAACGAACATCGGCAGACCTCTGTCCGAGGCTTCCGCAAGGGCGGTGTCAAGAAATTCAAGCTGAGCATCGGATATTTCGGGGTGATCCCATGTGTCGTCTCCGTCGTCAACAAGGGTTACGAAGCGGTAGCCGTTAATATCAGCCTTGTAGTAAGCGTTTTCAATTTTGAATGAGGGCGTATACTTATTATACAGTTCAACGAAACGCTCTCTTGCGCCCTGCTGGGTGGTGTCCTCAACATGGCCGACATCGTGATTGCCCATGGCAACAACCCAATTTTCGGCGGCTTTGCTTTTTGCAAGAATATCAAAAAAGCTCTCCATTGACTCGGCGTCGCCGTAGTTTGTCAGATCGCCCGAAACAATCAGAGCGTCAATGTCGTCAACCGAGCGTTTAAGGTCGTTAAGCCCGTTGCGGAGAATCCATTCACCTATCGGCCAGTCATGGTCGATATGAACATCGGAAATTAACGAAGCGTTGAGCAGACAGTTTTCTTTTTGAACGGCGAGCTCAAGAATATCAAGGCTTTTGAGAATTTCGCTGTTCGGGAAAACGGTCATCATAAGCGAAACGAGAAGCGAGATAACGGATTTGATAACAAGCCACATAGAGCTTTCACCCCTTAATCAGATTGAAAGTATTATATCATAAAAGCATATAAATCTCAATACAAATATTTCCGACAAAAAAGGAAAAAATTTTTTTGAAAAAACTATTGACAAACCAGTAAAAGCGATATATAATAGTCAAGCATTCAAGAAACGCCGTTGCGTTTCCTTAGTCGGTGTTGATGACGTTGAGGGTCCACCCGTTCCCATCCCGAACACGGTAGTTAAGCTCAACAGTGCCGAAAATACTTGGCTGGAAGCGGCCCGGGAAGATAGGTCGACGCCGACACTTTTAATTTAGCTGCCCAATAGGGCGGCTATTTTTTTGCCCTTTATCACCTTATCCGAATTTTGTTATCTCAACGATAATCCTGCCTTTTTTAGAAACCGAAGAGCAGTTTTCAACAATAATTCTGCCTTTTCTGCGGAACACTATTTTATCGCCCGATGAGATTTTCTTGTCGGGCTTTTCACATTCGCAGTCGTTGACAAACACAAGCCCGCTTTCAATCGCCGAACAGGCGACACCCCTTGAAACATGAAAGGCGTTTTTGATAACGCTGTCAAGCCTCATTGATGAAACCGTGAAGCTTTCGGGCGTTCCCGAAGCCTTTGCGCTCTGACGGGCGTGGCAAGGCTCGGCAACCGTCGCTTTGAGCGTGCCCCTGCCTGCTTTTCCGAAATTTTCCGCTATGAACGGAGCAATCTTTGAGAGAACGGCGATTTTGCATCCGTTTTCGCTGACTATTATGTCACCCGTCATTTCCCGCTTGATTCCAAGCCCCATAAGCGCGCCGAGATAGTCTCTGTGGCTCAGCGGCGGAGAAAATTTATCCTTTTCAACCTCAATAACGGCGAGCGGATCCGAGTCGGGGCAGTCGGCAAAGAAGCCGGGCAGAGCATCCTCGCTTTCGGCTTCAACATATTCGGGCAGCATGAGCGCAACCGTGCGCTCAGCGTCGGGGAATGCGCCGTAAAACATCATTCTGACATCGCCGGGCATCTTCACGCCGCAGGCAACGGAACGCTGATGCAGGTCAAGGAAAAAGCTGTTTGTTATCATTGAATTTTCGCTGCATTGAACGGCTTTATCTTCAATTTTCGCAATAAGAAGCTTGTCTTCGGGAGTCATAAAAAACACCTCATTTTTCATTGCCAAAAAGATGAAAACATGTTAAAATCAAATATATCATAGTAATTCGGAGGCTTAGTGAGCCATGAATCACCTTAAAATGTATCTGAAAGTATCTCCTGCGGAATACCCGCAGGACTTCGGCGGTTTTTCGTTCCGCAGATTTGACGGGAGCGTGGGCGATATCGCCGCATGGGATGAAATATGCCGCAACGGAATAATCCGTGAGGACGAGGGCGAAGAAGCCTTTACCCGCCGAATGATTGAAGCGGAGGGCTACCGCCCCGAAAATGTGTTTTTCGTTCTGCTTGACGGAAAGCCCGTTGCAACCGCAACGGTTCTCTGCCCCGAAAAGGGGGTCGGCACGGTTCATATGGTCGCCGCTCTGCCCGAGGTTCGGGGAAAAGGAGTCGGCGGCTATCTTGCCGAAATATTCACCGCCTGCCTTTATGAATGCGGCTGTGAGCGGGCGTATCTTCTGACGAATGAGTTCCGTGTTCCCGCAATCAAAAGCTACCTCAGAGCAGGCTTTCTGCCCGTTCTTTATGAGGAAGATATGGAGAGCCGATGGAGCGATTGGCTGAGCGAAAACGGCTTTTCAAATGTTGAAGCGGTCGGAGAAAACGGTGAGTTTACAAAAATACTCTGTTCTGATAAGCGGGATTGATAATTTTTGCTTGCAAAGATAAAAACGCCGTGATATACTTGTTTTTGTGTTCGGCGGGTGCCGCAGAGAAAAAAGGAGATATGATGTATGTATAATCTTTATATTCCGGAGGGCTACAAGTCTCTCCTCAACAAGCGTCAGACTCAGCTTGCAATCAAGAAGGTCAAGGACTTTTTCGAGCGTGACCTTGCAATTCAGCTCAACCTCACGAGAGTTTCCGCTCCTCTTTTTGTTAACGCAGATTCGGGTCTTAACGACACGCTCAACGGCGTTGAAAGACCCGTCAGCTTTGATATCAAGGGCATTGATTCGGGCAATGTTGAAATTGTTCAGTCCCTTGCAAAGTGGAAAAGGCTTGCCCTCAAACAGTACGGCTTTGAGGCGGGCGAGGGTCTCTATACCGACATGAACGCCATTAGGCGTGACGAAGATACGGACAATCTCCATTCGGTTTTCGTTGACCAGTGGGATTGGGAAAAGCATATCGAAAAGGCTGACAGAACCGAGCAGACCTTAAAGGATGCCGTAAAGGCGATTTACAGAGCGCTCAAGCACACCGAGCATTATATTGCCGATGATTACGCCTTTGTTGAGCGTAATTTCCTGCCCGACAAAATAACCTTTATCACAACGCAGGAGCTTGAGGATATGTATCCCGACCTTTCTCCCAAGGAGAGAGAAAACCGCATTGCAAGAGAGAAAAAAGCCGTTTTCATCATGAAAATCGGAGGTGCGCTGAAAAGCGGAGAAATCCATGACGGCAGAGCGCCCGACTATGACGATTGGGAGCTTAACGGAGATATCGTTGTTTATTATCCCGTTCTTGACAGAGCCTTTGAGCTTTCGTCAATGGGCATAAGAGTTGACGAGGAATCTCTTAAAAAACAGCTTGAAATCAGAGGCTGCCCCGAGCGCTGCGAGCTGCCCTTCCACAAGGCTCTGCTGAACGGCGAGCTGCCTTATTCAATCGGTGGCGGCATCGGTCAGTCAAGAATCTGCATGTTCTTCCTGCGTAAAGCGCATATCGGCGAGGTTCAGGCATCCGTCTGGCCCGAAGAAATGATTAAAGAATGCAAAGAAAAAGGCGTTGAACTGCTTTAATCTGAATAACAAATCAATTGAGCGGCTTGTATCGGCAATTTGCGGATACAAGCCGCTTTTATTTGCTTTCGGGCTTGTTATTGAACAGTATATCATAAAAAAACCAATGATTCCACTCAAAAATTCAAATAATTCTCTGCTTTTGTAACCTTTGTAACAGACCGTTAAAAACTGTAATTTTTTTGTAACTATCTGTCTACTAAATGTTAATAATTATATTCTATATATAACTTAGAAATCGAAATAAAAAAATTTTTCGGGAAGGTGAAAAAATGGAGGAGAACACCGGCACCCCGTTCATCAGGGTCAGGGATTTATGCAAGGCGTACCGAATGGGAACAGAAACCGTGGTGGCGCTGAGAAAAATAAATCTGACCGTTATGCGTGGAGAAATATGCTGCGTTTTCGGCGCTTCAGGTTCGGGAAAAAGCACGCTGCTGAATATGCTTGCGGGAATGGAGCCGCCAAGCAGGGGAGAGATTTCAATTGACGGCGTCAGAATTACCTCAATGAACGAAAACGAGCTTGCCGCATTCAGGCAGAAAAATGTCGGCTTCGTTTTTCAGGCTTATAATTTGCTGCCCATGCTCACGGCGGTTGAAAATGTTGCAATGCCGCTGACCTTCTGCGGAATCGGAAAGCAGCAGAGAGAAGCCGCCGCACGGTCGGTTCTTAAAGCGGTGGGTCTCGGAGACAGGCTTAATCATTATCCCACTCAGATGTCGGGCGGTCAGCAGCAGCGAACGGGCATTGCACGGGCTTTTGTGACAAAGCCAAAGCTGATTTTTGCCGATGAGCCAACGGGTAATCTTGATTCAAAAACTACCGTTGACATAATGAACATGATGCTCGGCTTTGCAAGAAAATACAACGAAACCATGATTATTGTTACACATAACCCCGAGCTTGCCGTTTATGCCGACAGAATAATAACCCTGAAGGACGGAGAGATTATCTCCGATGAAAGAAACGAATCAATTTTTGACAGAAAAGAGATAAAACAATGAAAACGAAAAATGCTTTAATCAAATTATTCAGCCTAGCCTTTGCTCTTTTGTTTGCTTTTACTGCGGCTTTGCCTGCTTTTGCGGAAGAGGACGAAGAACCGACCGAGGGTGAAACCGAGGCTATGTTATCTTCTCAGAGCGTCGTTACCTCTTACGAAATTAAATATCCATCGGGAAAAATCGAAAAAGACCGACTTGCTTCAATTGAAGTCAATGTGAAAAATCTTCAGCTGAAAACCGAGGACTGCGGAACTATCGACATCACCCGCACCGTTGACAGCTTCAAGGACGGCAGGGCGAGCGTTAAAGTTACCTCCTCCCCCGGTCAGCTTCTCACATTCACGGTCACATTCATTAATCTTGTTTATACCGGCAGAGGGCAGTCTCTTGATTTTATCGTTCTTTACAAGGGAACAGGCCTGCCTCACGAGAATCTCAGCGTAACGGTCGGCGAGTGCGTTGAATACACCGAACCTATCACCGAGGAAGTCACTCAGAAAGAGCCCGATGCTCCAAACATTGTTATTAACCGCAGCGATATCGGCACGGTAAAGCCCGGAGACGCTTTCACCGTTACGGTAACCTTCAATAATCTCAGTTCAACCGCCGCAACGGATACCGTTGCAACCTTTGAGCCGAGCGAGGGATTGGCAATAAACGAAAAATCTTTTTCAAAAACCGTCGGCAAAATTGCGGGCAAAGGTTCGGCAAAAATCACCGTTAATCTCAAGGCTCTGCCCTCCGCCGCTTCCGCATCTCAGACCCTTTCGGTCAGCCTTAAATATAATTATGCGGCTCTGACCGCAACGGCTCAGGGCACGGCGGATGAAAAGCTGAACATTCCGCTTGCAATCAGCGGTGAAGCGGTTCAAAGCGGAAACGCCGCAACTCCTAACATAATAGTCAGCAATTACAGCTACGGCGGAAGCCCGATTGCGGCAGGAGATACTTTTTCGCTCTCCGTAACATTCAAGAATACGAGCGCAAAGCTGCCTGTTGACAATATTGTTATGTCGCTTGAAACAGGCGAAAACCTTTCAATAACATCATCTTCAAACACATTCTATTTCAACTCTCTGCCCGCAGGCGGAAGCAAAACTCAGACGGTTGAAATGCAGGTTCCCGCAAATGCGGCAGTCACGGGCGCAAAAGCGGATATTTCTTTCAAATATGAGTATGTGCTGAACGGCGAAAGAGCTTCTTCATCGGCAGCCGAAAGTCTGTCAATCCCCGTTTATCTGCCTGACAGGTTTTCAGTCACCGAGCCTGAAGCGGTCTTTTCAACCGTTGGAGAAGAAACCGATATCTCTCTGCCCTATGTCAACAGAGGCAAGGGAGAAATAAGCAATGTTGAAGCTGTTATTGAGTTTGACTCACCCGACTCGGCAACCTGCGAAATGCCCAAGCAGAATCTCGGCAACTTTGAAGCGGGCAAAAGCGGAACGATAGATTTCTTCTTCACCCCCAACATGGCGGGCGAAATGAGCGTTAAGCTCATAATTAACTATGAGGACGAAATGACTCAGCCGAAATCAATCGAAATCCCGTTGACCTTTACGGTTGAGGATATGATTATGCCGAGTGACGAGCCCGAGTATCCCGGCGAATACGAAGAACCCGAGGAGAGCGGCAACGCCAAAAAGATTGTCATTATCTGCGCTGTTGCTGCCGTGCTTGCCGCTGTTATAGTGACGGTTATAATCATAGTGCTGAAGAAAAAGAAAAAAGCAAAAGTTGAAATACCCGACTCCTTTGATTGGGAAGACGCTAATCAAACAAATCAGAGGTAAAGGTTAATGAAAATAAAAGATATAATCAGAATGTGCCGTGAAAACCTCAAACGGCGCAAGGGCAGAACCTTTCTGTCTGTTTTGGGCGTTGTGGTCGGCTGCTGTTCAATCATAACCATGCTGTCAATCGGAGTCGGAGTTTCGTCTCAGCAGCAGGTCTGGATCAACAGCATGGGCGATCTGACATCAATTGATGTCTGGCCGAATTATTCCATGGGTGACAGCTCAACTCAAATCACCGATGAAACGGTTAATCAGATAAAGGCAATTCCCAATGTTAAAATGGCGGTTTCATCTCTTTCGCTTGGCAGCGCAGGCTTTGTTGATTTCGGAGTTTATGCGGGCAAAAACGACCGTTATAAATCGCAGTATCCCGAGGTTTCGGGAATTGACAGCGAAATGATACCCGAAATCGGTTATGAGCTTCTTGAGGGCGAAATGCCGACTAAAAAAGGCACCGTGCTTATCGGAGAATATTCGGATTACTCCTTAGCGGACACAAAACGCCCCGAGGGCAGGAATCAGATAGACTTTTATAACTATTTGGAATATGACAACATGGGCAATGAAACGCTTTCTCCCGACGCTCCCGAGCCTTACACCAAAATGGTCGGCGATGAGATAAAGCTGTGCATTTACGACGAGGACGGAAAGGTCGCATATTCTCAGACTTTCAAGGTTGTCGGCAAGGTTAAAACGAATTATAACCTGAGCGGCCCGACAAACAGCGGTTTCATTTTTCGAAAAGAGGATTTGAAGGCTCTCATCACCGAAGCTCAGAAAGCGCTGAACATGAAGAAAAAGGACTTTGTTTATGACAGCCTGAAAGTTTGGGCAACCGATGTTTCAAAGGTCACGGATGTTGAAACCGAAATAAAAAGTCTCGGCTTTGAAACAAGCAGTATGGCAAGCATGAGAGACGAGGTCAAAAAGCAAATGGCAACCATTCAGCTCGCTCTCGGCGGCATCGGAGCGGTCAGCCTTTTCGTTGCGGCAATCGGCATAATGAACACAATGATAATGTCGGTTTCGGAGAGGACAAAAGAAATAGGAATCATGAAAGCCCTCGGCTGTTTCGTGAGCGATATCCGAAAGCTGTTTCTGCTTGAAGCCTCATATATCGGCTTGCTCGGCGGAGTTGTCGGCTCTGCGCTGAGCGGACTGATATCATTGATAATCAACATCGTTTATGTTACATTCAGCGGAGTTGACACCGAGGGGAGCATGTTCGTTTATCTGCTCACCTCGCCCAACAGAATTTCAATCATGCCTGTCTGGCTTTTCCTTTTCGGAGTGCTGTTTTCAATGCTTGTCGGTCTTGCGGCGGGAACATATCCTGCGCTTAAAGCGGTGAAGATTTCTCCGCTTGAAGCAATGAAAAACGAATAAAACAAAAATGGCTTGTATCGGAAAAATTCAACCGATACAAGCCATTGTCCGTTATGTCTGAATATTTCGGATCTGACAGCCCTTATTATACATCTTTAAATTCAATAACCTTGTTTGTTCTGCCCGATTCAAAAATCGCTTCAACAAGGCGCATGAGTCTGCGCTGTTGGTCATGGGTAACAATTATGTTCTCTTTGCCGTTAAGATAAGCAAAAACATTCTTATAGTATTCGCCCCAATCCGCTTTCTGAACGGGCAGGGGATAGGTCTGAATCGTGTCGTCGGTTCTCGGAGCCATGGTTTTTGTTATGCCTGCGCCCGCAACGATGGGCACGGCGTCTCTGTTTTCCCAATCGGAGACCATAACGATTTTGCCGTTGCAGTCCCAATCATTGATAACCGCCGAGCCGTTTTCGCCGAGCATATACCAAAGCGGAAGCTCGATGAAGTTGCTCGTTGTGACCTCAACATAGAACGAAAGACCGTCGTCAAAAATGAGAGTTGTGCGGAAGCCGTCGTCGCATTTTTCGTTTGTGACATTGGTAAGCTCCGCATAAACCGAAACAAGCTTGCGGGGCATGGTCATCGTCAGCGCCTGGTCGAGCAGATGGATTCCCCAGTCGAGAACCATTCCGCCGCCGTGCTCGGGTTGATTGCGCCAGTCGCCGGGGATTCCTCTTGAGCCCTGAACTCTCGACTCAATGCGGAAAACCTTGCCGAGAGTGCCCTCGTCAAGCAAATTTTTTATCGTCAGATAGTCCTCGTCCCAGCGTCTGTTCTGATGAACGGTGAAAAGCTTGCCGCATTCGTTGGCGCAAGCTATCATTTCTTCAAGCTCGCCGCTGTTCATGGCAACGGGCTTTTCGCTGATTGCGTTTTTGCCCGAACGCAGAGCGTCAATGACGATTTCCTTGTGGAAATCGTTGGGGGTTGCGACGGTAACGAGGTCGATGCGTTCATCATCGAGCAGCTCACGGCGGGAAGCAAAGGAATGGATGCCCTTTTCCTCGGCAACCTTGCCCCTCTCGGGGTTGATGTCATAAATTCCGACAAGCTCGGCGTATTCGCCCATTTCTTTTCGGATTTTATCTGCGTGCCAGCTGCCCATGCCGCCGTAACCGATAACGGCACAGCCTATTTTGTTGTTAACCATAGTGAATACTTCCTTAATTGCAAAATGTTAAAAATTATAAATCGTTGCCCTTGAACAATCTGCCGCTGTAATGCTTCAGATGATTATATTTGATATATTTGCGAGCTTCATACAGCATTTGATCGTTTCGTATTATTTCATCATAAAACGATGATTGCCAAAGCTTGTTTTTTTCGCTTTCCGGAATAATTTTGTTGTATTCCCTTGTGGAAACAGACTTAAATCCACGCACAATGTCCTGTAGGGAACGCCGTCCTCGGCGTTCCGCATCAGAAACATCATATTCTTGATTTTCAATTATGATTATTCCGTGAATATGGTTCGGCATTATGCAAAATAAATCGGTTTTTATATTATCATCAATTTTTGAGATGCCCTCCCATGCGGATTTTACAATTTTCCCTATGGGAGTCAAGTGAAGATTCAAGGAATTTTTCGGAACGCCGGGGACGGCGTTCCCTACTTTGGCAAGCAGCTTTCTTTTATCCTTTGTGCAAACCGTGACAAAATAATAACCGTTTTGGCTGTAATCCCAGCTTTTAAGTCTGTGAAGCTTTCGTTCAGGCAACAATCCGTTTTCGTTCATTAAATCAAACCCACCACATTGCGCCTGTGGGTTCGGTGACGAGGACTTCTTTGAGGAACGAAACCGCCTTTGAAAGACCCTCGTTTTGGCTCATGAGCGAATCCTCATGCTCGATGCTGATTGCATAATCATAGCCGACCATGCGAAGATTGGAAATAATGTCTTTCCAATAGCTGTAATCGTTGCCGTAGCCGACCGAACGGAAAATCCATGAACGGTTGATTTCGTCGCCGTAGGGCTTTGTGTCGAGAACGCCGTTGACGGCGGTGTTGTATTTATCCATCTTGGTGTCCTTGGCGTGGAAATGGAAAATTGCGTCGCCCATCTTGCGGATGCACGCAACGGGATCCATGCCCTGCCAAATAAGATGGCTCGGGTCAAAGTTTGCGCCGATTTCGGAGCCGACAGCCTCTCTCAGGCGGAGAAGCGACTCCGTGTTGTAAACGCAGAAGCCGGGATGAAGTTCAAGAGCAATCTTGTTTACTCCGTGAGCCTTTGCGAATGCAACAAGGTCTTTCCAATAAGGGATAAGAACTTCGTTCCATTGCCATTCAAGAATCTCGCTGAAGTCATTCGGCCAGGGGCAGACAACCCAGTTGGGGTATTTTGCCGTTTCGCAGTCGCCGGGGCAGCCGGAGAATGTGTTAATCTGATGCAGACCGAGTTTTTCCGCAAGAAGAATTGTATTTCTGATGGTTTTGTCGTATTCCGAGGCAATTTCCTTGTTGGGATGAACGGGATTGCCGTGGCAGGAGAGTGCGCTTATCTCCATGTCATATTTTTTGATTATCGCTTTGAATTCCTCAAGCTTTTTTTCGTCGGAAAGCAGCTCTTCGGGGTCAGCGTGAGCGTTGCCGGGGTAGCCGCCGCAGCCTATCTCGACCATTTCAATGCCGAGAGACTTGAAATATTTGAGGGATTCCTCAAGCGAAAGGTTTGAAAGCAGGGTTGTGAAAACTCCGAGTTTCATTTGCTTTTTCTCCTTTGTCAAATGATTTTTTTAAGATATGCAAGGCTTCTCGCAACATCCTCGAAGCCTGTCGGAACGGGATCGTCATTTTCAACTATAATCCATTCGATTCCCATTTCCTTTGCCGCTTTGATAACGGCGGGAATATCGCAGTTCCCCTCGCCGAGCGCCTTGGGCTTGCCGTCAATACCGTCCTTGACATGAAGATGAACGATATTGTCCTTATGCTCAAGCAGGAAGCTGTAATTATCCGCTCCTGCGTGGAAGCTCCAGTATGTATCAATTTCAAGCGAACAGCGCTCGCCGATAACATCAATCGGCAGTCTGCCGTCGCTCAAAGGCTTGAATTCCTCGGTGTGGTTGTGATAATAAACCTTCATTCCGTATTTATCCGTGGCGTATTCCTGCGCCCTGCCGAGTATTTCACCCGTCTGAACGCATTCAGCCTCGGTTGAATGAGGCGCACCGCCGACTCCGACGCTCTTTACGCCGAGAGTGTTCTGAAATTCAAGCGTTTTTTCAAGCTTATCCGAGGCAAAATCATCAATGCCGATGTGACCGCCGACGGCGACAAGACCGATTTCATCGAGTTTTGCCTTGATTGTTTCTGCGTCGGTGTTGAAATATCCTGCGAATTCAACGCCGTCATAACCGATTTTTTTGATTTCCTCAAGCGCTTTGAGAAGCGTTTCGGAATCCTTTATATGTTCTCTGACCGAATAAAGCTGAACGGCAATTTTCATGGCTTTCTCCTTTATCAATCGAAGTAAACGGGCTTGCCGGTTTCGGCCGATTTGTAGATTGCTTCAAGAATCTGAGTAACAACCATAGCCTGCTCGGGCTTTGTGCGAAGCTCTGCGCCGTTGAGAACAGCGTCATAGAACGCTCTGCATTCAAGCTCCTCGGGCTTATCGCTTGCGCCGTCATAGAATGCAACGCCGCCTGCGTTGAAATTGGGAGTTTCAATAACCTGTCTGCCGTTTTTGACATAGTTTATGCGAAGGTCATCGGTGAGCATATCTGCGCCGCCCTTAACGCCCGCAATCAGAGTTGAAGCTTCACGGGGGTCGGCAATGTTGAGAGCCCAGCTTGACTCAACGCTGACCGTTGCGCCGTTCTCCATAACAACGAAGCCGAAGCAGGAATCCTCAACCGTATACTTTTCGGGGTCCCAATCGCCCCAGGCGTTTGCGGTGTTCTTCTGATCGCCGAGCTTTTTATATTTTGTTCCGACTGCCATCTTGGGCTTGTAGTTATCCATCATCCAGAGGGTGAGGTCGAGAGCGTGAGTGCCGATATCGATAAGCGGACCGCCGCCCTGCTCTTCTTCATTGAGGAAAACGCCCCAGGTGGGAACGGCTCTTCTGCGCAGAGCAAGAGCTCTTGCATAATAGATTTCGCCGAATTCACCGTTTTCGCAGCACTGTTTGAGATAAAGCGAATCTGCTCTCCAGCGTGACTGATAACCGATTGAAAGAACCTTACCCGTTCTGACCGAGGCTTCATACATTGCCTTAGCTTCAGCATAGGTCTTTGCCATGGGCTTTTCGCAAAGAACATGCTTGCCTGCTTCAAGAGCATCAATTGTTATGAAGCTGTGGGAACGGTTGGGCGTGCAGACATGAACCGCAACGATGCTCTCATCTTTGAGAAGCTCTTTGTAGTCGGTGTAAACCTTAGCGTCTGCCGAACCGAATTTTTTAGCGGTTTCAACTGCTCTTTCTTCAATGATATCGCAGAATGCGACGGGCTCAAGAAAATCAATGTTTTCAATTGCACGAAGGTGCTTTCCGTTTGCGATTCCGCCGCAGCCGATAATACCGATTCTTACTTTTTCTGCCATATTTATAACTCTCCTTTTCATCCGGGTTACAATTTCCATTATATATAAATATAAAAATAATGCAAGAGAGAATTTCTTCGCAGAGTATAAATTTTGAAGTTCTTTTTTTGGATATAATTAACAAAAAAGTGGCTTTTACAGACTGCGCTATGCCTGTAAAAGCCACATAAAAGAATTTATAGAATAATTGTTAGGGGGGAATCAGATCTGAGCAATTAATTTAAGAAAGAATACTTTTATTGAATTCAGAAAATTGATAAACTCTCTGAATAAAACAGCAAAAACCGATTCATATTTCACTTCAATTTCTGCTTCGGATACAACATTATTTTCGGAATCAAGTATTCTTGCTGTTATGGTTGCTGATTGAGGGAAAATACTGTTGCATGAAACATTGCCGTCGTTGTCAACTGTTACCTTGTCGTTGTTTGAAGACCACACGATGCTGCTGTATTCGGCATCATAGGAACAACTGAGTTTGATATCCGGATAAGAAAACCAAGAGGGCTCAATTATCACTGCTCCGTTATTGATTTGAACATCGCTTGTGCTGATAACAGGAGTTCCTTTAGTTCCTAAAACAACTATCGTAACAGAAACAATCTGTCTGTAAAGCTTTGAAAAATCTTCATTTTCGGGATACTTTTCTGCATATTTTGCAAATGTTTCACTTGAAAGACAGCTTGAAATCGTAACTGTTTTGTTTGAACTGCTTCTGCTAACAAGCAAGTTTTCATAGGATACCGTATTATTGTCTGTTGTGAAGAATTTATCCCATTGCTCTGACGGGTGGGTTTCGTCAATACTTACCGGGATAATGCCGTTACCCTTTTTGTCGGCGTAAGAATATACCCATTCAATTCCGTCAGAATTCTCAGAATATCTTGCCTCTGTGAAAGATGAAAGATTATTTTTAACATGCTCAGAGTCTTCGTTTGCGCCGTTGTTGATTCCGTTGAAATAGTTTTCTTTCACTTTCTCCATAAGCTCAATTTCATTGTCTATCATATCCTGAGTTAATGGTTGAACAGTAAAGTTAAAATTCTTTGAAACAGTTATATCATATTGTTTACTTGTCATAAAAACAGTCAGCGTTACCTCTGCGGGGGCTTCACCGGGGAGAGGTCTGAAAACGACTGCTCTGTATGAGTTAATTTCGATTATATCGCTGTTACTGCTTTTGACCGTGAAACGGTAATTATCATAACCTTGAATTCCTGTTTTTGAAGGAATAACAAGCTGAATATCATCAGTTATGTTATCTGCATCAACGGGGCGGTCGGTTCCGAAAACTTTTAATTTATCTGCGGTATAGTTGCTGTCAAGTGCTTCCTGCATTTCTTCTTTGACTCCGAAAGAAGCTGCCTTAACAGTAAATTCAAAAGTTTTTGTCAGAACAATCGGGGCTTCGTCATCGCTTGTTCTTCTGAAATCAAAGGAGGCGGTAAGGGTTACGGTTTTATCTTCATTTCCTCTTTTTACTACGCCGATATAAGGCTCAAAAAGAGTGTCAGCCGTGGATTGATTACTGCTGTCGATAGATATACAGTTATTATCTGACGATTCCCATGAGATAAGAGTCCATTTTTTATCATCAACAACTTTTGGCAGCAAAAGGTTATCTGTAACCTCGTTTGCCGAAACATTACCGTTAAGGATAACATCATCAGTAACTTTTGAAAGAATGTTTGCTTCAAGATATTCCTTTACTTTATCCTGATCCCAATGAATTACCGCATTGATACTGTATTCAGCTTCTGCTCCGTTTTTTTCAAATACAAAAACAAGAGGAACGGAATTAAACCATTTAACCTGCCAACTGTCGGGATCTTCAAAAAAATAGGTTATTTCTCCGCTTTCAGATATACAGGAGGGATCATCTGTTGATTTAATACTGACATTGACATCGGTAATTCCGTTTTCTTCAAGTCTGTTCTTTATGATGTCGATAACATTTGTATCCTGCCCGTATGTAGGTATCAGTTTAAACCATTCTCCGAGCGAACTGATTGCGTCTTTAACAGCTTGTTGATCTTCGGGAGTCGGAGAGGGTTCGGTTTCTTCAACAATTTCAATTTTGCAGTTTCCGCTCTGTTTTGCAATAATATCTGCCGTATTTATGCAAGTTAATTCTCCTGAGTTTTTACAGCCCTCAATATTAAGCTCAGGCATTGAATCATATGTATTAAAGCTTGAAGCAACATTTTCCTGAGCAATTATTCCGGCAGCGTATCCGTAATCCCCGCTTCCGCCGGTAATACTGCCGCTGTTAACACAGCTTGAAATCAGCATCTTGTTATCGCTTGCATTGGCTGTAACTGCGGCAACAATGCCGCCCGCATATCCTGCAACATTTGAAACGGTTATTGAACCGTTGTTTTTGCACCCGACAACATTGCCACCGATGTTTTCACCGATAATACCTGCGGCATATGATGTAATGTTGATATCCCCGTTGTTTATGCAGTTTTCCGTTTTGCCAGAATTTTTGCCTGCAATTCCGCCGACATATTTAACATTGTTTGTGCTTCCTGCCGTGCCTGCAATTGAAAAATCAACTTCAGAAACGCAGTTTGAAACAGTACCTTTGTTAAAACCGACTATTCCTCCGTGGTAATTTCTTCCGCTTCTTGAGCCTTTGACGGAAACGGAGCCGCAAACCCTTAGATTTTTAACAATGCCTGAAGTATCAACCGTGTTAAAAAAGCCTTGGTATATTGCAGAGCCATCGGTAATGCAGTATGTAACGGTTTTTTCATTTCCGTCAAATACGCCCGCAAAAGCATTGGCAGAGCCGATCTGTATCCAAGTTGTATCCCCAAGGTCAATATCACAAAGAAGCTTTGCAGAGATAGAGGTGTTGCCTGAATTGACGCTTGAAGCAAACCAGGCAAGTTCGGATTCGCTTGAAATCTGGTAGATTCCGTCAACAGAATTCGGTTCTGTGTAAGATGAACCGTCCCACACAGCGGAGGCTTTAAAAGAAATGGTTCCTGTTGCCGATAAGATGCTTGCAACAGAAAGCAACATGGCAACAATCAAAAATAATGAGGTGGTTTTTTTAACGATTTTTTTCATTTTTTACTCTCCTTTTATTGCAAAAATAAATATAAAAAAGACTGAACATCGCCTCCCGATATTTTTTGCAATAAAAAAATACCCTCAATAAAGGGTATTGAAAGTATCAAGCACAGGCAAGCCTGTTAAAGCTTGCCTCAATTATCAATAACGGACTGCATCCCAATTGCCCGGAAACAGTAATACCCTTTTATGCATAGCAAGTATTCTGACTTATGAGTTTATACTCAATTACAGTAATGGCTGTTGCTGCGGATTTTCACCGCAATTCCCTTTTTAATCTGAAAACAGAGCCTCCAGAACTATGCACCATTGACAGTTATTCTTTTTTGCATACCAAATAATAGCAGAAATGATAATAAATGTCAACATGTTATGGCTCGTAACCATAATATTCTTTTGAATTATGAAATAAAGAGATGTTTTTGTTTTTTATACCGAGAATTTGCTTTCTGATTATTTCATATTCTGCTTTACTAAGGTTATTTTTCTTAAAATCTGTAGCGGATTTTCCATACCCAATTATCTTCTGTTTCAGGTGCAACGAAAAAAGAGCTGCCTCAATTTGAGACAGCCCCTGAAATTATTAAATTCAACCGTAAAATGCGACGGGTTCGGGTCTTACAAGTTCGCCCTGCCTTAACAAGGAGAGAAGCTTCAGATTTTCGCCCGGTGTTCCGGTGTAATCGGTTATTCCGTTGGCGTTGGCGATTCTGCGGCGATAGTCAAAGCCGCTGTTTTCGCCGAGAGATTTAAGAGCGTCAACGATTGATACCTCGTCCTTTGCGCAGACCCCGAAGTATCTTGACCCGCTCGGATATCTAATCCACGGGCATTTGCCCCAGTTTTCCCAGCTTCTCTCCGCAAGCTTTGTTTCAACAACTCCGTAGTTAAACCCTCTTGCTTCAATAACCTTGCCCCCTCCGCAGTAGATTCCGACATGGCCGGGCATGAAAACGAGGATGCCGGGAATTTCGGGCATGGTGTTCATTCTGCCACGGACAAGACATTTTTTGAGCATTCCGTTTGCCGAAACATCCTGAGCGGAATTATATTTCGGCTTGCCGTTTGCTCCGTCGCTCCAGAGAAAGCCCTTGATTAGTCCCACGCAGTCATGCACCCGGCAGCCGAGCTGAGAATTGTATTTCGGCATCCGTGCGCTCTGATAATGGGCGGGATATTGCGCTTTTTTCTGATTAAGAAGCTCCTTTGTTGCGGTGTTGCCGAAAGTGCCGTACCAATAAGGTCTGCCGAGCTGAGCCTTTGCGTATTCAACAAGCTCCGTGTTGCTTTTCATTGCTCAGCCCCCTTTTCGCCGCCGAGAGCGGCAAGTGCGGCGTTCCAGAGCGCAGATATGCCTGCGGCGGAGCCTGCAAGGAGCATTGAAAGCCCGATTCTCTTGAATGCTCCGAAATCCGTGACCCCGAGCAGAGCGTCGAGCGAAACAGCCGACAAAAACGCCTGCACAAAGGTTTTTGCCGCTCTGATGATGATGTCCTTTATTATTTCCTTTTTCATTTTTAACCTCCCGTAAAAAAAGTGACCGCTGCGCTGACGGCGGCTCCGATGAGAGCGAAAATGAGCTTTTCAATCAGCGTTATCGGCTTCTGCCTGAGAGCTTCAACGGTCGCTTTGAGCTCGCCCGTGAGCGCAAGCAGATTGTTGAGCGAAGTGGTGGTTGCAACGAGCGATTTGTCGATTCCGTTGCATTTGGCGAAAAGCTCGGCTATGTTTTCCTCTGCTTTTATCAGACGGTGTTCAATCTCGATGAGCGATATTTCCGTCATTTATCAATCCTCCGCCGTGCCTGAGTCGGCAAATGTTACCCTGATTTTGCCGAGGAGGGCGCTTTGCATGGCGTTGTAAAAAGCGCTGCCGGAGATTGGGAAAAACAGCGTTGCAACACACATATATTCAATTTTATTATCGAAAAAAGCCGTGCTGTGATTCACGATATGCGGGGTTCTCGGGTCAAAGGCGTTAAGATTATCAACGCTGACCCATTCGGGATAAGAGTCGGTGTTGAAATGCATTTCAACGCTCAATATCTCCGTTCCCTCGGCTATGGGCACTGCGGCAAGATCGTTGTTGACATAAAGCAGGACTTTTCTCATGCCTGTCGCTTCAATAAAAGCGTAGCTTTCTCCCTCATATAAATCATAGACCGCCGTTTTTGTCTTGCGGGATGCGATTGGCTGACCGTCGTAGGTCGGGATGCCGTTGTTTTCGCCGAATTTGCCGAGCACATCGGCGTTTTCGTGGGTGTGCCTTGCAAGCGTGTTTGCGGAGATTTCGGCAACAAGCCCTGAATCGGAGCTTTCAAAATCGGCTTCGTCTCCGTCTGCCGAGGGAAGAAGCCGAAGCCCCGTTATCAGAGGACTTTTCACGATAAGATTTCCGTCCGAGCCGTAGCCCTCAAGCTGAAAGCTCAGCGAATGGCTTTGCGTGAGGGGAGAGCAGAGAGGAACGGTTATCTGAGCTTCTTTGGGATACTGCTCGGTTCTGAAAAGCTTTCCGTCGCCTGCAAAAACAGCGATGAGGCTCAGAATTTCGGCGCAGTCCGTCATCTCTTGAGGCGGAGTTATTAAAAGATTCGTTGCGTTGTGTTCGCCGATTCTGCCGATATCACGGCCGTCGGGCAAATATTCGTTTTTGGTAAAATCAATTCTAACCTCTCTCATGTTTACTCCTTATCTCCGCTTTCGGCGGCTTCGGGGCGGCATAAATTCACCGCTTTTTCAAGCACATCGCACCATGTTTTTGCCTGAAAGAGAAAATCAAGCAGCATTGAAAGCTTCGTGCGGACCGTCGGCAGAGCGGCGGCGACGGTTTCAGGCTGCGTGGGTTCGTCAATCCCCGAAACCAGCCCGAAAAGGTCGTTGCTTATCGCCTGAGCATATTCCATCTGCTGTCTGATTTCGCTTATCGGAATTTCAAATCCGAGTTTTAATGAGTTTTGATTCGTACAAATACCTCCTATATAATATAATGTTTCGCTATCGACACAAAACGGAGCAAAAAATAAACTCAAACCCATATGTATGGCAAAGCGGGCAGGTTTCAAGTGACTTTTTTACTGCGTTGTGTCGCTATCGACACTTAATATATTAGCAGGCTTTGTAGTCGTTGTCAACACATTTTTCTGAAAAATTTCAAAAAAGTGTTGCTTTTCAGAAACATTTATGTTATGCTGTCTTTGTAATCAACACTTAACGACGAGGTGAGCAATATGCTCGGAGACAGAATTAAGGAATTAAGAAAAAATGCGGGTATGACCCAGACCGAGCTTTCCGAAAAGCTCAACAGCCGTTTCGGGCTGAAAACCGACAGGGTAATGGTCAGCAAATGGGAGACGGGCTTTCAGTCGCCGAGCGTTTCTTCGCTCTCCTGCATTGCAAAGATATTCGGCGTGAGCATGGATTATCTCAGCGGTTCGGAGGGCAAAAGCGCCGACGGAATTGAAGCCGCAAAGGTTGCTCTGTTCTCGGGCAAGGGCGAGGTTACTGAGGAAATGTGGCAAGAGGTTGTTAATTTTGCGAAATATGTTGAAGCAAGGGAGGCCGCCAAAAACGAAAACAAGTGAACTTTATGCAATAGCCGAAAAAAATAATACGGAAATAATCTGCTGTGAACTGCCGAACACCTGCTCGGTTTCAACCGTGACGGCGTCGGGCAACTGCTATATCGGCATGGATCCGTTCAAGATTGAGACCCTTGCGCAGGAAAAGGTGCATCTGGCGCATGAGCTTGGTCATTGCGAAACGGGGGCGTTTTATGACCCTTATTCGCTGTTTGAAATCCGAGAGCGGCAGGAGACGAGGGCTGACAGATGGGCGGCGGAAAGGCTTGTGCCCGCCTCGGAGCTTGAAGAAGCGCTCAGCTTCGGCATAACCGAGGTGTGGGAGCTTGCGGAGCATTTCGGAGTGACGGAGGATTTCATGCGGATTGCGCTTGATTATTACCGTGTAACAACAGATATAATACAATAAATTATAACGAAATAATAACGGGCAGCCCGTGCGGTTAATTCCGCAGGACTGCCCGAAGTTTTTTATTTATAAATAGAAGCACTCAAGAAACAGTATACTATCGCTTGATTTCTTCGACTATTTTTTGGTACAACAAAAACGGTTCTTTCCAGTTTTCATAGTATTTTAGTATTACACTAAGTGATGGTAAACCTTTACTACTTAATTCCTTTGCAAGTGGAATTGTGTTTCCATTTTTGACCCAATTGCATATCGCATCATCTACTTCACGCTTTGTATATTTCGCTTTCTTCGCATTAATCACAGTTATTCCATATTCATTACAAAACTCGGAAAAACTACCATACCTTTTATAAATTGTTGATGGGGAGTATGGGAATGATTCAAAGAAAGCATTTTGTGAATCGATTATTCGGTTGTCATTTCCAAAAAAAGTCTCAACAGCATTTTGAATGTCATTTTTTGAAATTAATGTGTTTCTTTTTGTAATCTCAGAACCTATTGATTTTTGATAGTTTTCAAGAGAACCAAATAACCGGACAATAACTTTCATGGTTGGCAAGTGATTTGCAGATGAAAAGTCTTTTTGAGTTATTATTCTATGGGTTTTAATAAACTCTTTTCCCGCTTTTATACAGTTTTCAACATTCCAAGGTTCCTGAACCTCTAAATTGCATAAATATTTTTTAATATCCGTAAAATTTTTATATTCAGGATAATACTTTAGTATACAAGGAAGTGATGGTAAATTATTTGATTTAGTTAAATCTTTTTGAGCAATTTCATTGTTTTCTTTTAAATAATTACAGATAGCATTTTTTATTGATTCTCTATCCCAATTATTAGATAAATCAATTATTCCAAATGCTTTCTTTAAATTATTTATATCGCCGTAATAAATATGTACATAATGAATGGAAGGCAAATTATTATATTCTCGTGAAAAATCGACTTTATGTATATCACCTTTTTTATCAATAAAGGCTTTGACCTTTTGATCAAATAATTCTTTTGTCATTTTGGAGCTTGCGGTAGATTTTTTATCAGATGCGGTTTGGGTATCTATATTGTTCACATCACCACCGGATAAAAAACGTCTTGCTTTTTCTTCGAGAATAAAATCCTGCATTAATTTATCATTCTTTTTCAAATTGCAATCAACACAAAGTATCTGACAATTAGATAGTGTTGATTTGCCGCCTTTGGCGAAAGGAAAAATATGATCAAAATGGCACTCATTAATTGAGTTTAATTGCTTTTTGCATAAATCACAATGTATTTGTCCGTTGTATTTTTCTAAGTTTTGCTTAATTATTTCTAATTTTACAGAATCCGAGAAATCCCTGCTGTCCATTTTAACCTCCATTTTCCTTTGTCGTTATAAATATTATACCATAAATGATACAAAATGCAATAGATTATGAACAGCAGAAGATTACATATCTACACGAAAATTTTCGTATGGCAAGCAGTAATAACCGAATGGGCATGACTATGTATTTCCTTATTGGATTGCTGCTTTTATATAACATAAATAACGGGCAGCCCGTGCGGTTAATTCCGCAGGACTGCCCGATTAATTTTATATGTAAAATCAGAAAGTCTTAACAAGCTCCTTGAGATATTCTTTAAAGCCGTTGCCGATTTCGGGGTGATTGAGCGCAACCTCACAGTTGGCTTTCATAATTCCGAGCTTATTGCCCATGTCATATCTCTTGCCGTCAAAGTCATATGCCATCAGCTTGCCCGCCATGCCAAGCTCCGTGAATACATCCGTGAGCAGAAATTCGCTGCCCTCGGGAGTTTCGGCAATGCCTTTTTCAATCATTTCAAAGGTTTCGGGCGGCATAACGATTCTGCCGAGAATGGCGTAGAGCGAAAGAATCTGATCGGGCGAGGGCTTTTCAATGATTCTGCGGCAGTTCATTGCCCTGCTTTCGCCGGGAATCGGAGAAACATCAAGGGTGCAGTAGAGCCTGATAAGCTCCTCGGAAACCTCGTTAACGCCGACAACGCCTTTGCCGTATTTTTCATAGCATCTTGCAAGCTGAGCCGTGACGGGGTCATCGGAAATGATAACATCATCGCCGTAGAGAACCGCAAAAGGCTCGTTGCCGACAAAGGATTTGCCGCAGAGAATCGCATGAGCGAGACCCTTTGTCTCTTTCTGACGGATGAAACAGATATTCGCAAGGTTTGCAACGGATTTTACCGATTCATAGAGATCTGCTTTTGCGGGATTGCCCGCAAGATTTGCTTCAAGCTCAAAGGAATGGTCAAAGTGATCCTCAATTGCGCCCTTGCCTCGGTTGGTGATGATAAGAATATCCTCAATTCCCGCCGCAACCGCTTCTTCAACGATATACTGAATGGCGGGCTTGTCAACGATATTGAGCATCTCCTTGGGAACTGCCTTTGATGCGGGCAGAACTCTTGTTCCGAGACCCGCCGCAGGGATAATTGCTTTTCTGACTTTCATGTGTAAATCTCCTCCGTAAATGGTTTATATTTATTGCGGAATTGTTTTCAGAATGAAATCATGCTTGCTGCGCTGACAAGCAGACTTATCAGGGCGTTGTAGCCGATAAGGCTTGCCGCAAACGCAAGCACGGAAAGACCGCCCCGCCTTGCAAGCGCAAGCTTTCTTGTGTTTTCTTCCTTTATATTGTCGTTTATTATCTTTGAATCGGCAACAACCTTTTTATAATAGAAACGGTCAGCCGTCAGGGCGCAGATGAGGCGAAGCAGAGTGTTGACTCCTATTACTATCAGAGCGGGCTTGCGGATTCTGAGAAGCGTTTCTTCATTTTTCTGCAAAAGCTGCTGTTCAAAAGCCTCGGTTTCCTCCTCGGTCGCCGTCGAATAGTCAAAGGAATAAGCTTCTTTCATAAATGCGTTCGCTTCGTCCAATATCTGACTTGTGAAGCCCGAAAGCATCAGCGA
Source organism: Acutalibacteraceae bacterium (assembly GCA_051881575.1). Lineage (GTDB taxonomy): Bacteria > Bacillota > Clostridia > Oscillospirales > Acutalibacteraceae > CAG-177. The sequence continues at coordinate 83,399 of JBJEQD010000067.1, forward strand.
AGCGGTTGCAAACAGAACCATGAAGAATGCGCCGACTTTATAGAGCTTTCTGAAAAAATACCAATAAGGCGCAAAGAAAAATGCCGCAAAATTGAACGAGAGCTTTTTGCCCTTTGCAAAGCGCTTGAATTTGGGCAGATAGCGGCGGGCGGACGCCTGAACATAAATCGCAAGATCCGAGGCGGTGTTTTCGCCGATTTTTTCATCGGGAGAAATTCCGCTGCCGTTCATATAGGGGGCGGCGTCAAAAAATGTTGCCTGAGCGCCGAAGGGTGCGCCGCAGTATTTGCAATGAATCGCATCGCCGTCATTTTCTTTGCCGCAGTAGGCACAGCGCTTTTTTCCGTCGGGGTCAACGCCGTCCGCAGAGCCGAAAAGCATTCCGCAGTTGCCGCAATGAAGCGCATCGGGCGGGTTTTCGCTGCCGCAGGAGGGGCAGATTTTTGAATCGCTGTTTTCTTCGGGTGCCGAGGTTGGCTGAGAATTGCTTTCGCTTCTCTGCCAGACATAGCCCGAAGCGTGGAGATCGTCGTTTGCACAGCGGCCGTTTTTCATCCAGCATTCACGGTGCTGAGGGGTTGCGCAAACGGGGCAGACTACTATATCTTCGCCCTTTGCAAGCGGCTTGCCGCAAACGGGGCAGGTTTGATTTTCGTAATTCAATGATATTCACTCCGTTCCTTTATTATCTATATTTTACCTGACGAATATGAATTTTTCAATTATTATTTAAAAAATAATTGCAACTTCTTTACATTTCTGCCTTTTTTCGCTATAATATAGAATGAAATAATATACATCAGGAGATTTTATATGATTCAGTTTGAAGAATTAAGGCTTTCCCTGCTCGAATATGAAGAAAAATTGAAGCAGCTCAGAGAGGCTCTCGGCCTTGACGCAATGAACAAAGAGATTGCGGAGCTTGAAGAACAGACGGCGCAGGAGGGCTTTTGGAACGACCTTGAAAATTCCCAGAAGGTTCAGCAGAAAATCAGCCGTCTGAAAAATAAGGTTGCCGCATACAGTGCCCTTGAAAATGAATTTAACGACGCCCTCGTTCTCATTGAGCTTTCAAATGAGGAGGAGGATCTCGATATGCTCGGCGAATGCAAGTCGAGCGTTGACAATTTTGTTTCAAAGCTTGAAGAAATGACGCTCAGCACTCTGCTTTCGGGCGAATACGATTCCAAGAACGCCATTCTCACTTTCCATGCGGGAGCGGGCGGAACGGAAGCGCAGGATTGGAACCAGATGCTTGTCAGAATGTATCAGCATTGGGGCGAAAAGCACGGCTTCAATGTCAGCATGCTTGACTTCCTTGACGGCGATGAAGCGGGTCTTAAATCCGCCGTTCTGCTTGTTGAGGGCGAGAATGCTTACGGCTATCTTAAAGGCGAAATGGGAGTTCACCGCCTTGTGCGAATCTCTCCGTTTGACGCTTCGGGCAGAAGACACACTTCGTTCGCCTCTCTTGAGGTTATGCCCGAAATTGATGATACCGTTGAGGTTGAAATCAATCCCGATGATTTGAAGATAGACTATTACCGTTCGAGCGGTGCAGGCGGTCAGAAGGTTAACAAAACCTCGTCCGCAGTCCGCATCACCCATATCCCGACGGGCATTGTCTGCGCCTGCCAGGTTGAAAGAAGCCAGCATCAGAACCGTGAGGTCGCAATGAAAATGCTCAAATCCAAGCTCATTGAGATAAAGGAAAGAGAGCATCTCGACAAGATTGACGATATCAAGGGCGAGCAGAGAGAGATTGCGTGGGGCAGTCAGATACGCTCCTATGTTTTCATGCCTTACACTCTTGCCAAAGACCACAGAACGGGCTTTGAATCGGGCAATATCAACGCCGTTATGGACGGTGAAATCGACGGCTTTATTAATGCGTATCTCAAAATGGAGTCGCTGAAGAATTAAAACAAGCGAGGCTGCGGCATGAAGCTGATAGATATTTCAAAAAAATATTTCTCATGTGAGATTTACCCGGGCGACCCCAAGCCCGAGGCGGAGAGGGTCGCCGAGATAGGCGAGGACTGCTGTTATAACCTTTCGGCGGTTCACGCAGGCGTTCACACCGCAACGCATGTTGACGCCCCTCTGCATTTTCTGCCTGACGGCGACTCAATAGAAAAGCTTCCGCTTGACGCCTTTGTCGGCCCGTGCAGGGTCATTCAGGTTCCCTCGGGAGTGATAACGGGCGACTATGTTGACCGCTTTTTCCCGAAGAAATGCGAGAGACTGATTGTCAAGGGCGGCGGCAGAGCGTTTTTTATGGATTCCTCGGCTCAGGAGCTTGCCGACAGAGGTCTGAAGCTTATCGGCACGGATTCCCTTTCGGTCGGCTGCAAAGGCAACGAAGCGCCGCCGCACAAGGCGTTTCTTCAGAATTCGGTTGCGATTCTTGAGGGGCTTGACCTTTCGCAGGTTGTTCCGGGAGAGTATTTTCTTTTTGCTCCCCCTGTTTGCTATGACGGGCTTGAGGCTGCGCCGACAAGAGCCGTATTGATTGCCGACTATATTTTCTGGTCGGGCAAGCAGGCAAAATAATGCCGAGGATATCGTCCGAGAGGTGAAAAATGAAACGGATTTTTGATTTTACCGCAAGCCTTTTGCTCATTATCATACTTATTCCGCTGTTCCTTATCGTCAGCCTTGCAATCGTCTTCGATTCGGGAGCGCCTGTGTTTTTTAAGCAGTACAGGGTCGGAATGGGCAACAAGCTTTTCTATATCTATAAGTTCAGAACCATGAAAACCGACACCCGCAACGCCGCCACAAGCGAGCTTTGCGAAGCGGGGAGCTGCATAACCCGCTGCGGCAGGTTTCTGAGAAAAACAAGTCTTGACGAGCTTCCGCAGTTATATAATGTTCTGAAAGGCGACATGAGCTTTGTCGGCCCGAGACCGCTGATTCCCGAAGAAAAGGAAATCAGAGTTCTCCGCAAAGAATATAATGTATATTCCGTGCGCCCCGGCATAACCGGGCTTGCTCAGATTAACGGCAGAGATAAGCTCACGCTCGAAGAAAAAGCCCTGTTTGACAAGGAATATGTTGACAAACAGAGCCTTTGGCTTGATATTAAAATTTTATTTAAGACCGTTTTTGTTGTTCTCAAAAGAGAAAATATTTCGGAAGGCGGCGAAGCGGGCAACTCCCGCAACCCGTGATTTAAGCCACGCCGAGATATTCTTCAAAGCATTGACCGCTTGCTTTCATCGCTTTTGCGGCTTCAACTCCGACATATCTCCAATGCCACGGCTCATAAATTATCTTGGTGATATCCTGCTTATCCTTGGGGTAGCGCAGAATGAAGCCGTAGTCGGCGGCGTTTTCGCTCAGCCACTTGAATTCGTCGGTGTTTTCAAAGCTTTCGTAAAGGCTGCAAATATCCATTGCAAGGCCTGCGTTGTGTTCGCTCGTTCCCGGGGGCAGAATGATTTTAGCCGCCATCTGAGTGGCTTCAACCTTTCCGTAGCCTTGGTCGATATAAGTTTGAATTTTTCTTTCAAAATTATTAGTCTGCCTCTCAACCGAGCGGTAGCCCGAAATCGGGGTCAGCTCAACTCCGTCTTTGAGAGCGGCAAGATACATTTCATTGTAATGCGGAGCAACTCTGTAGTCCAGCGGGCAACTGTCCTCATCGGCGGTTATTGACGGCGCAAGCTTAACCTCATAATCGTCGGGCAGAATGTAATCTCTGTTAACAAGAATCATTCTCCAATCGCTGACATTCATGTTGGCATAAGCGGGAGTGAAGCCGGCATAAGCATAGGCGTAATCCGTGATTTTATTGCCGACGGCCTGTGCGGCGCTCGTAGCTGCCGTTTCGGCGGATGTTGACGGCGAAAGCGTTTCGCTGTTATAATAGTCGGCGGTGCTTGCTTCTGTGCCGTCCGTCAGATTTCCCGAAAAAGTGTAAGATTCGACGCTTGCGTCGATTGTCGGGGAATTGTCTTTGTTTTTAACTGCGCTGACGATTCCGTAGCCGATAAGCACGGCGGCAAGAATCGCAAAGAGAACCAAAGTCAGTATTTTTTTCATATTGATACCTCGAAAACAAATTTCAATATACTCTATTTTAATCCGAACTTTAGCGGTTGTCAAATAAAAATCGCATTGTTAATAAAAAAGAAACAAAGAGCTGTGCAGGCTCAACACGAAAGGAGACTTTGCTTTGAAAGCAAACGAAAGCGTCAAAAACTACCCGTCAACCCGCCGAATGTATGCAAACTATGTTGCAAGAAGCATCAAAAAGGTTTGCAAGGAGATCGGCCCCAGATTTTCCGGCACCGAGCAGGAGGAAAAAGGAATCGAATTCATGTCAGAGGAGCTTAAAACCTGCTGTGACGATGTTAAAACCGATTCCTACACGGTTCATCCAAAGGCATTTTTGGGCTGGATTCCTCTTTCAGTTGCCCTGATGACGATTTCATCGATCATCTTCTTTGTTGCTCAGTATTTTGCAATCGTGCCGCTTTTTTATGTTTCCGTTGCCCTTGCGGCAATCTGCCTTTTCTTCATTCTCACCGAGTTCCTTTTCTACCGTGAAACTCTTGATGTTTTCATGCCGAAAAAGACTTCTCATAACACCTACGGCGTGCGAAAAGCGTCGGGCGAAACCAAACGCCGCATAATTTTCTCGGGTCATGCGGATTCCTCAATGGAATGGCGCTTCACCTATTACGGCGGCCCGAAGCTTGTTGTTCCCATGATCGGCGGCAGCTTTGTCGGCGTTATCTTCACAGCTGTCTGCGATGTTGTTATCATCATCAAATGCAGCATTAATCCCGAGTTTGTAACTTCAACCGCAGTTGATGTTATCAGCTACATTCTGCTCGGATTTATCGTTATTTTCCTCGGCGCATTGTTCTTCTATGACAAAAACCGCATCGTTGAGGGCGCAAACGACAATCTGACGGGCTGTTTTGCTTCCATTGCAATTATGAAATTCCTCGAGGATAATAATATCCGCTTTGAAAACACCGAGGTTATGGCTCTCTGCACAGGCTCTGAGGAAATCGGTCTCAGAGGCGCAAAGGATTTCTGCAAAAAGCACGGCGAGGAGCTTTCCGATGTTGAAACCGTTTTCGTCGGTCTTGATACCCTGCGTGATTTCGACTATATGGCAGTTTATAACAAGGATATGACTTTCACGGTTAAAAACGACCCCGAAGCCTGTAAGCTCGTTAAAGAGGGCGGAAAAATTGCAGGCTACGATCTTCCCTATAAAGCCGTTTTCCTCGGCGCATCGGATGCCGCCGCAGTTTCAAAGAGCAAGAGCGGAATAAAAGCCGCTTCGTTCGCAGCCATGGATCCCGCCCCCGCCCGCTATTATCACACAAGGCTTGATACTCACGAAAATCTCGACCTTAAAACAATCGAGGCAAGCGTTGATATCTGCCTTGAAACCCTTTTCCTCTATGACGAAAAAGGACTTAATGTATAAACCATTGGGCAAATTTAACAAACGGAAAGCCTGAAATTATCCGTTTTCAACAAAATTCAATATTTCTTGAAAATCGGCTGATTTTTGCGATTCAATGTGCTATAATGTTTCCGTTAATATTAAATTATCGCCGGTGCGGCGGAGCCGCCGCCTGCGAAAGGAGATTAAACCGAATGAACAAAAAGATTCTTGCTGCGGTCAGCATCATTCTCGTCTTTTCTTTCCTGTTTGCCTTTGCGGGCTGTTCTTCAACAACCGAGGATGAAACAACAACCACAACCGTTAATGTTAAAACTCCTCTCCCGACCGACATCACAACTTCATATGATGATGAGAGTCAGGTTGTAACCGACACAACCTATTCTCCCGAAAAGCTTCAGGCAAACACTCAGACGATTTTTGAATATTTCAATCTTCATATCAATGAGATTAAGGGCGAAAAAGCCGCCGTTAAGATGAGCCAGAAAAAAAGGATTGAAAAGCAGGTTGACGCAAACGGCGATTCAATCCCGATGAGCGACAATCAGTATATCAATTCCGCCATCACTTCGCTTGACAGCTACATGCTTCACAATGACGGAGCAGAGATTGAATACGGCGAGGATCTCAAGGACTTCATGCCTGTTAAGGGCGAGAGCTATGTCAGCGCCCTGACTCTCGAAGATATCGAGAGCGCAACCTGCGTTGACGACGGCCTCAAGAGAACCATTACCCTCACTCTCAAGAGCCCCGCTCTGCCTCAGACAATCGAAAAGGCATATGACATGAACGATATTGATGAGGTTATGGCTGAGTTCGACAAGGCTGAGAAATATCTCACCGTTGAGAAGCCCACCCTTACATACAACGACTGCCAGATCATCATAACCGCTAATGTTGAGACCGACGAGATTTACGCCATCGAGTATGTCAAGGTTATCGATGTTGACACAAGTGTTACGGGTCAGGGCACTCTTGCCGAGGTCGGAACAGTTCCCGTTAAGTTCCGCTATAAGAACTCAATCAAGTATGAGATTGACAGAACCGACCCCTCCGAAACAACAACTCTTGCTGAGAGATAATTTGTCGTTTTAAACCGGACAAAGGAAAAATTCCTCCTATGGTATAATAAGGAAAAACCATAGGAGGAATTTTTATGAACAGAAGTTATCTACATGTGGGGGATATGTTTGTCAATGCTACAAATGCCGCTCATAACTTGTTAATGTCATTCGACAGCCACATTTTTTGTACTTTTTTCTAAAACTTGTTTGTCTTGGCTTGAACGATTAACTGATTTGTGTTACAATAAATAATATCTATTTTGCTATATGAGATGTGGACATGTTGGATTGTGATTATAAAAAATTAGGAGTTTGTGTTGTGCCTAAAAATAAGATGACAGATGTGGAAAAGAGCATCTTTGAAGAATCCGAAAAAATAAACACTGTCAAAGCAACTGTTAGAGCAAGAGCATCAAAAATTGATGATGTTACTCTTACTGAAGAAGTATTGTCTGTTGATAGTTGGAAAGAAAAAGAATTTCAATTTCCCAACAACACCGTAAGACTTGGAACTTTGTTTAGTGGAATCGGTGCGATTGAGCATGCTTTCCAACGTTTGAAACTTAAACATAAAATAGTGTTTGCAGGTGATATTGACGACAAATGCAAACAGAGTTATTTTGCCAACTATGAAATAGCTGAAGAAGATTGGTTTACCGATGTTAGAGAGTTTGATGCTACCAAATATAAAGGAAAAGTTGATTTTGTTGTTGGCGGTGCTCCCTGTCAAGCATTCTCAATGGTTGGCAAAAGATTGGGTTTTGAAGATGCAAGAGGAACATTGTTTTACGAGTTTGCACGTGTAATCAAGGAGTGTAAGCCGAAAGTGTTTTTATTTGAAAATGTTAAGGGCATCTTAAATCACGACAATGGCAAAACTTGGCATGTAATTCATGATATATTTGAAGACCTTGGTTATGATGTACACTTTCGTGTATTGAACAGTAGAGATTACGGCATTCCGCAGAACCGTGAGAGATTGTTCTGCTTAGGGTTCGAGAAACCGACTGAATTTAGTTTTCCAGCACCGATTGAATTGGAATATCGGATGTATGACTTTTTAGAGGATTTTGTTGATACAAAGTATTTTCTTAAAGAAAAGGGTATCAAATTCGTTACGAGTTCAAAGAACCGTGAAAAGTGTTATACCCAAGTTAATGGTGACGTTGCTCTCTGTCAAAAGAGAAACCAACAGTTTAACTGGCACGGTGATTTTGTCTATCATCCAGTGGCATCTGATGAACCTTATGAAGAAGGATTTGATGAGTTTATTTTTGATGTTAAAGATGTTGAGGAAAAATATTATCTTTCTGAAAAGGTTGCAAAATATGTTTTGGCTGGCGGTACAAAGAATTTTCGCACATCTACCAAAACCGACCTTGATGTTGCTAGACCTTTACTACAAACAATGCATAAAATGCACCGTGCTGGGGTTGACAATTATGTTACCCATAAGGGTAGAATTAGAAAACTGACACCAAGAGAATGCTTAAGACTTATGGGCTTTAAAGATTCATTTAAAATAGTTGTGTCCGATACATCTATGTATCAGCAATCAGGCAACAGTATTGTTGTTGATGTTCTTATTGCAATACTCAAGCAGATGGACATAACTCAATACGGAGAGTGTGAACAATGATTATAAACGGTGAAAAGTTGAAAACTCTATCTGTTTTTCCTACAATGATGACCGTACCAGATTGTATTGTTACAAGTACAAACAAACTCGGACACGGTCATGGTGAGGCGAAATTTTATATTGCGCCAAAAGAAGAAATGCGAGATTTTTTTGGTGGTGAAAAATTCAAAGCAAAATGCTTTATGCTGAAATCTGACCTTTTGGCATATATGCAAGCCATTAAAAACGAGTATCACGAACCATCTCAAAATTATGCCCGTAAAGAGATATTTCCTTCATTGTGGGCTGAGCGATTGTCTATGATAAACGAACTGGATGAGGTGATATTTTTTGATATTTCTGACCAGCATCAAATTGAGGGTCCGAGAGGATATATCAATTCATCAGACCCAGGTTATCAAATAATAAGAAAAATCGCTTTACCGTTGGTTAGTTACATTTACGTTGAAAAGGTCGGCAGTGAAAAAGATCCGCTTTTTTACTGGAAATTGTTTGTTGATTTCGATGCTATATGGGAGAGACAAAACGAGCCGTTGGTATTTACATACGGCAAAGGCAAAGATAAAATCGAACATACCGACAAACCGAAAGATAAGAAAGAGGAAGAAAAGAGGAAAAGCATACGACAAGCAAGAGATGGTCAAGGTAAATACCGTGAACAATTACTGGAACAATGCCATTTCTGTCCTATCACTATGATTTCAGACGAGAGACTGCTTATTGCATCTCATATCAAACCTTGGGCAGCGTCAAATGACCAAGAGAAAACTGACCCATACAACGGATATATGCTTTCACCAATGATTGATAAACTCTTTGATAGAGGTTTTATTACATTCACAGAAAGCAGACACATCATTTTATCCGAGTTCATTTCACCGTACACTTGGAAACAGATTGGATTGAAAAATGATACATTCTATAAATCCATACCGATGGATGATAAACGAATTGAATATCTCAAATTCCATCATCAATCTGTTTTCAAAGGTTCATATGTTTTATAGCAAAAATGCTATGAGAAAAATTTTTCTCATAGCATTTTTGCTTTGTTTTTGGCTTGCATCACATCAAAGTTGATATATTAATAAACCTTTTTCTGACTTAAAAGAACAACCGTCTCTATATGATTCGTGTGCGGGAACATATCAACGGGGCAGATTTTTTGAACGGAATAGCCTTTTCGGGTTAATAGTTCAAGGTCTCTTGCGAGGGTTTCGGGGTTGCAGGAAATATAAACAATTCTTTTTGGGGCGGCTTTTGCGAGGGAGTCGATAAATTTTTTGCTGCTGCCCGAACGGGGCGGGTCCATGAAAACAACATCAAATTTTTCGCCCTCGTGAGCGGCCGATTCCATAAAATCGCCTGCATCTGCGCAGAAAAAGCGGATATTATCGGCTTTGTTGCGCTTTGCGTTGGAAATTGCGTCTTTGACCGCATCGGGATTCAGTTCAACTCCGATTACCCTGCCCGCCTTTTTTGCGGCGACAAGCCCTATTGTTCCGATTCCGCAATAAGCGTCAAGCACGGTTGAGTTTTCGTTAAGCTCCGCAAGCTCCATCGCCTTGCCGTAAAGCTTTTCGGTTTGAACGGGATTTATCTGATAAAACGATTTCGGAGAGATTCTGAAAACACAGCCGCAGAGTGTATCCTCAATAAATCCCTCGCCGTAGAGCACTTCTTCACGCTCGCCGAGCACAAGATTCGTGTCTTTCGGGTTTATGTTGAGCACCACCGTCGTTATCTCGGGGTGCTTTTCGAGCAGGGCGGCGGTGAATTTTTTCTTCATCGGGAAATATCCGCTCGCTCCGACAATAACGACCATGACTTCGCCGCTTGAAAAGCCTCTTTTAACAAGCACATGGCGCAAGAATCCCGTGCCCTTATCCTCGTCATAAGTCCAAATTTTGAATTTCGGCAGCATTTCACGGATATCAACGATGATTTTGTCGGCGGTTTCGTCCTCGGTCATGCAGGAATCAACCGAAACAATCCTGTGACTGCCCGATTGATAAACGCCCGAGATAATTTTTCCGCCCCTCGTTCTGCCGAACGCCGCCTGAACCTTGTTGCGGTAGTGATAAGGAGACTCCATGCCGATTATTTTATCAACTTTTCCGAACTTTTTGAGCAGAATTTCGCACCTTGCCTGTTTCCAGCGAAGCTGGCGGTCATAGGTCATATTCTGAAGCTGACAGCCGCCGCATTTTTTGGCAAGCGGGCAGGCATCGGGATTGGTTTTAAGGTTAGATTTTGTTGACATGAAAAGCCTCCGGGTTTCAAAAAATCACGGGGCTGCCGATTGCTCAAACAGCCCCAATAATATCAGATTCAAAGCAGGAACAGCAGGAATGCACCCATTCCCATCATTCCGAGAAATACGAGAATCATGATAAAGAACGATATGATGTTTGCGCCAATCAGCATTCCGATGCCGATTTTAATGGGCATTGTGTTCTCGGCTTCGGAAATATTCTGCCATTTGATATGAACATCGTTGCCGTCAACATAGAATTGGTCAAGCTCAAGCCCGCTCAGGCTTTCGCTCTCCGAGAATCCGCAGGCGATGAGTCCCTGAGTAAACATTTCGGTCATTTCGGCATTATTCAGAGTGATTCTGCCGATCATTCTCAGCTCGTCTGCCGGTTCCTGCTGTCTCAGGTGACCGTCCTTGAAGCCCGTGCACCACCAATAATCATCGTATTCTCTTGTGAACTGGCGAACATAGTTGCCGCCGCCCTCGTCATGGTAGAGCGACATTTCCATTTTGAGCCAATCGCTTTTCTCGGGGCAGCCGTACATTGTGAAAAGCGTGTCCTCTTCGTCGCTGTGGGGCTTGTTGTAAACGCCCATTTCTCCGCCGTAGAAGAGCAGACCGTACTGACCCTTCCAGAGCTGAATCATCCAGTCTTTATTGTCATAGGTGAAGAAAACACGGACATAGTCATATTCCAAAAGGATATAGGGCGCAACGATATCATAGAACTTACCGAAGCCGAAATTATCCTGCCAGCAGTCCTTGTCGTTGGTGTAATAATAGTCGTCAATATAGCTGTATTGATAGCTGAGAACCTGATGCTTGGAGAGATAATCCTTAACAAAATTGCTTCTCGTTATGACATTTATCACAAATTCGCCCGTAAGCGTTTTGCCGTTAACAACGGCAGTTGCAACAATGGCGGATTTGCCCGCCCTGATTCCCTTAACAACACCGTCAGCGGTGACTGTTGCAACGCTCGTGTCCGTGGATTTCCAATTAATCGCAGGCTGTTCCTCAACCCCCGAAACGCTTGCGGTCATTTTAACCGTTTTGCCGACCGTGACGGTCATGCTCTCGCTTGAAACAACAAGAGCATTAGGCGAAGCCTCGGCTTCACCGCTCGGCTCGGGCTGAACCTCCTGCCCGTCTGATTTTGCAAAAAAGCCTTCGATTGCCCTGATGATCGGCGACTTGACGCCTGTCAGCTCCTCAAGCGCCGCTGCACTTGCCGCAAAGACCGATGAAGATGCGATAATCAAGGCGAGCATGATTGCCGCCGCTCTGACTGCATATTTTTTCATTTTTACCCTCCGATATCTTTCTGTTTAATATATACTACCAAATTTCTTCTTGAAAATCAAGAAAATTATTCCAAGCCTCTAATAATATTTGCTCATTCCGCAGTTTTATGCTATAATAAAATGTGATAATTAAATCCGGGGGACTGTTTCGGTGGAAATCAAGAAAAATGACAGAATAAATCTGAAAATCGACGCCTGCTCCGCTGACGGAAGCGGAATCGGCAGACATGACGGCATGGCGATTTTAGTGCCTGCCACGGCGATAGGCGACGAGATAACGGCGCATATTCTGAAAGTGAAAAAGAACTATGCGTTCGCAAAGGTTGAGAGCGTTCTTGAACCCTCGCCCGACAGAATCGCTCCGCAATGCCCCGTTTATCTCAAATGCGGCGGCTGCGTTTTTTCTCATATGAAATATGAAGCCGAAAAGCAGATAAAGGCGGCGCATGTTGCCGAATGCTTCAGGCGAATCGGCGGCGTTAAGCCCGAATTTGAGCCGATAATCGGAGCTGAAAGCGACTGCCGATACCGTAACAAGGCTCAATATCCCGTTGCAAAGGAAAACGGAGAAATAAAAATCGGTTTTTATTCTCCTCACAGCCATCGGGTTGTCCATTGCCCCGACTGCCTTTTACAGCCCGAAGAATTTGCAGGAATTCTCGGCGTTTTTGCCGATTATATAGAAAAATATAATGTTTCGGTTTATGATGAAACGGCTCACAAAGGCCTGCTCCGTCATATTTATATCCGCAAGGGAACAAAGAGCGGAGAAATAATGGTTTGCGCCGTTATCAACGGAAAATCTCTGCCCGCCGAGCGGGAGCTTGCCGCCGCTCTGACCGAAAAGGAGAGTGCAATCAGGAGCATTATTATTAATTCAAATACAGAAAAAACAAATGTTATCCTCGGCAAAAATTGCCGCACTCTTTGGGGGAGCGATTATATAACCGACATTCTTTGCGGACTCAGATTCCGCATATCGCCGCTCTCGTTCTATCAGGTCAACCGCAATCAGGCGGAGAGACTCTACGGCAAGGCGGCGGAATATGCGGGGCTGACAGGCAAAGAGACCGTGCTTGATTTATACTGCGGAGCAGGAACAATTGGGCTTTCAATGGCGAAAAACGCAAAGGAAATCATCGGCGTTGAGATAGTTCCGCAGGCGATTGAGGACGCAAAAATCAATGCCGAAATCAACGGAATCCGCAACGCCCGATTTATTTGCTCGGATGCGGCAAAAGCGGCGGAAACGCTGAAAGACGACGGAATACAACCGGATGTTGTTATCCTCGACCCGCCGAGAAAGGGTTGCAGTCCCGAAATGCTGAAAACTGCGGCTGAAATGTCGCCCGACAAAATCGTCTATGTCTCCTGCGACCCCGCAACCCTCGCCCGAGACTGCGCCACCCTCTACTCCCTCGGCTATACTCCCCGTAAAGCCACCCCCGTTGATATGTTCCCGAGAACCGGGCATATAGAATGTGCGGTGAAGCTTATCAAGCAAGGTTAGGGTAACTGCGATTATTACCGTTACCCTAACCGTTGAAATCAAAAGGTCGTGATTTAGTGGAACAAAGCAAAGCTAAAAAATATCTGAAACTTTTTCTTTCAACCTTTAAGATAAGCGCCTGCACATTCGGGGGCGGATTTGTCATAATTCCGCTTTTGCGCAGGAAGTTTGTGGAGGAGCTTGGCTGGATTGACGAGCAGGAAATGATGGATCTGACCGCCATTGCGCAGTCCTCTCCCGGGGCGATAGCGGTTAACGCTTCAATTCTGGTGGGATACCGTGTTGCGGGGATTCCCGGCGCAATGCTGACGGTTTTCGGAACCGTTCTGCCGCCTCTGATTATCATTTCGGTTATCTCGATTTTCTATAAGGCGTTTCGGGATAATGCCATCGTGAATGCGGCGATGGCGGGAATGCTCTGCGGAGTTGCCGCCGTTATTCTCGATGTTGTTATTAACATGGCGAAAGCTGTTTTCAAGCAGAAGCGGATTCTGCCCGTGCTGGTTATGGCGGGAGCCTTTGCGGCTGTGCGTTTTTTCTCCGTTAACATAATTATTATCATTCTCGTCTGCGGCATCATCGGAGCGGCTGATGTGATTTACCGTGAAAAAATCGGGAAGAAGCGTGGCGAGTCATGATATATCTTAAATTATTCTGGAGCTTTTTCCAAATCGGATTATTCAGCATCGGCGGAGGCTATGCCGCAATGCCGCTGATTCAGAATCAGGTTGTTGACATTAATCATTGGCTGACCATGACGCAGTTTGCCGATATTATAACGATTGCCGAAATGACGCCCGGACCGATTGCCGTCAATTCCGCAACCTTTGTCGGAATTCAGGTTGCGGGGTTGCTCGGAGCGATAGTTGCAACGGTCGGCTGTGTTTTCCCTTCCTGCGTTATCGTTTTGACCTTGGCATATATTTATTATCGGTTTCGGGGTCTCAGCATGGTGCGTGGTGTTCTTGCGGGGCTTCGCCCTGCGGTTGTCGCAATGATCGCATCGGCGGGAATATCACTGTTTATTATGGCAATTTACGGTCAAAGAGCGCTCCCCGAAAACATCACCTCGCCCGATATCATCGCTCTGATTATTTTTGTAATCGGATTTGTTATATTAAGAAAATGGAAAATTAATCCCATTTATGTAATGCTGGGTTCGGGAGTTGCGGGTGCAATATTATTTACTGTTTTGAGATAGAAAGAATGGACATGTATCGAACGGTACATGTCCATTTTTAATCAGATAATTAATTGTCATTTTCATTTCTATAGTATTTTATAATGTCCTCAACATTACAATTGAGAATAGTACAGAAATCATCTATTTTTTGAGTAGTAATCCCTTTGCCTTTTTTCATTCGATCAATAGTTGCGCTGCTGATACCGTGTTTATATATTAATGAATATGTGCTTTCGCCTTTTTGTTTAATTGTTTTCCAAAACGGTTCATAACTTATCATAATATCACCAAAAATATGATAAAATGTTATCATATACTTGACAATAGTCATAAATGTGACTATAATATAGTTGCAAATTCCAAATAAAAAGACGAAAGAGGTATTGTTATGAAGTGCAATAGTTGCGGAAAAGAGTATGATTCAGGAAATTCTTGCCCAAAGTGCGGCGCAAAAAACGAACTTCCCGATTCATCAGTTTGCGATGAGATCAAAGAAAGCCACGACGAGACACCAACCCAAAACCGGCAAGATGACAAACGCTCAGGAACATCAAGCGAAAAGGTTAATGCAAAGCCTGCCATCGCTTCATCTATCCTTAAAATATTAAAAAAGCGTTGGGTTTGGGGGATAATTGCAGGCATAGTTCTTATCGTATTAATCTCTTGCTTAACTCATAAAAGTGATGAAGTAAAAGAATGCATCAGGCTCATTGATTCAGTTTGCGAAAATGTAAATATAAATAGCGATACCGCAATATTAAGAGCCGAAAAATGCTATGAGAAGCTTTCAAAAAGTGACAAAAGAAAAGTTAACAATTACGATGATCTGTTAGAAGCAAAAGATAAATGCGACGATCTTATTGCTGATATGGTTGAAATAAAAATAGACGAATTGAACGAAAAATCCGATTTGTCTGATATTAAATGGGTCAGGTCAAGTTATGAAGATTTAACAGATAATCAAAAAAAGCATGTTAATAACCTCAGTGTTCTTGAAGGCTATGAAGAATCATATTATGATGACATAATAGCAGAAACGATAAAGAAAATTGATTCTATTAATTATTCGGGTGGCGAAGTTTCAACCGAACTTGAGGAAGCAATTGAGGATGCAGAACGAAGTTATAATCAAATTGATGATAACTACAAAGATAAAGTGACGAATTACGATAAACTCCAAAAAGTGAAAGAAGATATATCTGCATACAATCTTAAAAATGCCCAAAATTTGATTAATGATTCTATCAAAAACGGAAAAGGTTTCAGTAAAGCTGAAGAAGCGTATTATAAACTTACCGATGAACAGAAACAAGAAATAACAAATTATGATGAATTTACAAAACAATATGATGCTTTCAAAAACAAAAGTCCTTTGAAACTGATAAGCTATAGTATAACGCCCAATACAATTGGAACACCACAATTTACATTAATTGCCAAGAATGATTCGGATCAAATTATAAAATCTTTTTCTGTAACACTATTTGCATTTGATAAAGACGGATTGCCTTTGCAAGTAGATTATAGTGATTATTATAATAATTTGAAATACGGTTCCGCTTTAAAAGTTGGAGAATCAACAAGCAGCAATAAGTGTTGGACTCTATATGGTGCCCCCAAAAATGAAAAAATGGAGTATGTTGTTATTATTGTAAAATCAGTTGAATATTTTGACGGTTCAACTTGGACAAATCCGAATTACGGTTCTCTCTTTGAAAAATATAATCAGCAAATATTAGCCAAAGACGATCCTAATATATTAAAGAAATAATTTATATTTATGGCTGTTGAAATCTTCTTTCGACAGCCATGGTATTTTGCAATCAAACCACGGAAAAACAGAGTTGCGGGCGCAATTCTATACACCGTTTTCTGATTGAAAATTCGAGAGAATAAACGGTGAAGATAAAAACTAAACACGGCATGTAACGGAATCTGAGCCGCCGCATGCCGTGCTTTTTATTCGGATTTATAAAGAAAAAGCTGTTGTTTTTCGTCGCAGAGCCCGAGAAAGACTTCCTTTGCGCTTTTGAAGCCCTGTTCATTAAGCCTTTTATTAAGCCACGCCTTGTCGAGCTTCATTCGCTTCAGGTTTTCGTCAAGGATTCTGCCGTCCATAATCACTTCGGTTGAGATGTGCTCGGGCTGAGGGGTCAGCTTCATGTCTTCGGGGTTCAGGGGGCGTTTTGTGCTCACGGGCAGAATGGTGAGCCGCCCGTTATATTCAAAAATCGCCGTTTGAATGTCGCACAGATTGAAATAGCCCTCCTGCCTGCACAGCACCATGAATTCGCTCAGATCCAGCTTAGCTTTTTTCATGTTTTTGCGGTAGAGCTTGCCGTTGTTCATTATTATTGTCGGAGTACCGTTAACGAATTTTCGTATTCTCGGCATTTTGTTTGTTGCAACTGAAAGAATAACGGTTATGGAGCCGTAAATAATCATTGCAACAAGCGGCTTTAATGGTTCTTCCAGCTCCGTTGCAAGCTCCGCCGCTATCGAGCCGATTGTTATGCCCGTAATATAGTCAAAAAAATCGAGCTGTGACATCTGCTTGTGCCCGATGCATTTGGCGATAATGAACAACGCCGCCGCAGATAATAACGATGTTAAAACGACTTTTAATATTTCCATTCTGCACCTCCGCTTTAAATCAGTATTCCCCACGGCGGCAGAAAAATTCTCGCTATTTTTTGCTGTTAATATTTTCACAGATTGCTCTCTGCGCTGCGATAGTCGCAAGAGTATCGCCGAGTTGCATGAAAACAGAGGAAAGAAGAGTCAGCTCGTCGTTACTCAGCCTGCATGCAATAGAATTTGCAACGGCAGTAATCGCCGCTGTCAGTTCGCAGGGATTCATGGAAGCATCACCCCTGATATTAATTTATGCAGAGATGAACAATTGAGTTTTTATGAAATATTGTGAGATGGTTTTTTGGTCGCAGATGAATTTCATTAAAAAAGGGGATGTCGCTCTTCGTTTTACCGATTTGCGACAGCCTCCTTTCTTTTGGCATTGAATTGAGCCTCTTATTGAAATGAAAAATCCGAACGCTTCTCCAATCTTAAGGAGAGAGTTCGGATTATCATCTTTTGGTCGGAGTGACAGGATTCGAACCTGCGGCATCTTGGTCCCAAACGGACCTATGAAGGCACTTTCCGCTAAAAATAGCTTTTTCCGACCCTTTCCGCTCGGAAAACCGTGCTCTTCGGCGCTACCCAATCCACTGTTTCCGAGTGCTCCGAAACGGTAGGTGGTCTGTTATGTGGTCAACAG
>JBJEQD010000068.1:0-39250 GCA_051881575.1 Acutalibacteraceae bacterium
AAAGAGCTGTTCGACCAAGTGCAGAATCAAATTGCAAGCAGACGAAGAACCACAAGTGACGGGACAACTCAAATATTTGCGGGACTTCTGAAATGCAGTGATTGCGGCGGAGCTTTGCGGTTTTCGACCTGTAAGAACACATCAAAACCGTTTGCTTATTATTCCTGCCGGAACTACGGACGATACGGTAAAGAATACTGCCGAAAGCATTATATCCGATATGACACTCTTTACGGCTATGTTCTGTCAAGAATTGCAAACCTATCCGAAATGGCAGAGAAAGACGAAGAAAAGCTGTTGCAGATATTGCTGAAATCAAGCGATAAAGAGAAAAACGATCTTACAAAGAAGCAAACAACCGACCTTGAAAAATCAAAAAAGCGAAAAGCCGAGGTTGACCGACTTTTCGCAAAGATGTATGAAGATTGGGTGAACGAGCGCATCACGGAATACAACTTTAATATGATGTCCCGGAAGTATCAGGCGGAGCAACGGGAACTTGACGAGAAAATATCAAGGCTTGAAACCGAGCTTGCAACAGAAAAGCAGACCGTTCAGGATGCACAAATGTGGATTTCACGAATAAAACAATATTCGCACCCGACTGAGCTTACCGCCGAACTTCTGAACTCATTGATTGAAAAAATCGTTGTTCACGAATCAAAGAAAAACGAATTCGGATTCAAAGAACAAGACATCGAAATCTTTTACCGCTTCATCGGTAAAATTGACTGACAAAATATTTTGTCCTTAAGTTTGTGACACCGAGCTGGCGCATAGCGCCTGAGGATTGGTAAGGCTTTTGTATAATCAAGATTTCACGGACAACCGTAGGGGACGGGTCACCCGTCCCGCATAAGAATTGAGCCGTATTTTTTGTTTTCCCGGAACGCTGAGGACAGCGTTCCCTACCGAAAAAATCGTTATTTTTCAACAGATTCGGCATGAAAAGCAGACAGCAGGCGAACACAGTTCGCCCCTACCGTATTGCCGATGATTTCTGCTGTTTTCTCTGAAAAATGTAGTTTTCTTACTGGGCTCCCTCTTGAGGGTGCGGGTTGCCGGTGGCAACCTCTGAGCGTATGCTCAGAAGCACCGACCGAGGCGGGAGCCGAGAAAGCTGGCGCATAGCGCCTGAGGGAGTTAATAATCAGCTTTTGCGGAGCAACAAATATTTTCATTAATTTATAATGCTTGTGTCGGGTTTATCCTGATGCAAGCATTGTTTTTTGTTCAATGTTATGATATAATCATTTCAGAAACGGAATTTAACGAGGTGTGAAATGAGCAATAAAAAGATCAGATTCGGTATAGTCGGCACGGGCACCATTGCCCACCGTTTCGCCGAAGCGATAAAAAATGTTGATAACTCGGAACTTGTTGCGGTTGCATCAAGAACAAAAGAAAATGCAGAAAAATTCGGCGATGAATTCGATATTCCCGTACGCTTCGACAGCTATGAGAAAATGGCACTTTCAGATGTTATCGATGCGGCATATATCGCTGTTCCGCATTCGGGTCATATCGGCTGTTCATCCCTTATGATGAACAACGGAAAACATGTTCTCTGCGAAAAGCCCATGGCGGTCAACGCCAAAGAAGCAGAGGAAATGTTCCGCTGTGCAAAAGGAAACAATGTTCTTCTTATGGAAGCTATGTGGGCAAGACTTGTGCCGGGAACAATAAAAATGCTTGAACTCGTTGAAAACGGCGTTCTCGGCAAAATTCTCGGCGTCGAAGGCAAATTCTGCTACTCAATGGACGAAGACGAAATGGGTCATCATGTTTTCAAACGGGAAAACGGCGGCGGTTCGCTTCTCGATGTCGGCGTTTACGGTCTGAATTTTGCAAGCTGGTATCTCGGAAAAGATGTTGAAACAATCAACGCACAATCCGATATATATAACGGCATTGACAGTCATACCTGTGTTCTTCTCAAATATAAAAACGGAGCGATTGCCGATATTTCAAGTGCAATTCTGCTCCGCAAACCCAACGAGGGATATGTTTACGGAAACAAGGGTTATGCTCATCTTCTCAGATTCTATGCCCCTCAGGAAATCGACATTTATCTCAACAATGGCGAAACCGTGAAAATTCCCGTTCCTTATGCAGGCAACGGTTTTGAGGAACAAATCGCTCATTTTTCCGAATGCGTATCAAAGGGTCTCAAAGAAAGCCCCGTTGTGACACACGAGCAAACGCTTTACATCACAAATCAAATGGACATAATCCGAAAAATAACAGGCGTTGAATACCCTCAGGATAAATGAGTTTTTTATGAAGAATAACCGATAAATTGGGATTTGGTTTGACACCTCATCCGCCTCGTTCCTCGGCACCTTCTCCTCAAGGAGAAGGCAAATAAAGGCTTCCCCTTGAGGGGAAGCTGTCACGAAGTGACTGATGAGGTGAAAAATCGCTCAACCAAATCTCAATTTGCCGTGTTAAAATTGAAAATAATGGTTATTAGCTGGGAATATCATTCTGTTCAATAAACACATGAAATATTTGCTCTGCAAATGCGGACGGTGAAATTTTTATTTCTTGCCGAAGCAAACCGAATTATTAATTAGAAACCCTGACCTATCTATAAGGTGAAGTTCCAAAAAAGTGCTTCTTTGGAAGCACTTTTTTTGTTGAGCCGAGCGGTTAACGGGTCAAAAACAGTTGACTAAACCGACGGCACATATTATAATGTATATATATTTGTCTGAACGAGGTTAACCATGAAAAAGAATGTGTATATGGCTCAAATAAATTACCTCCACGGTAAATCAACATTTTTGCCTTATGCCGTCGGAACGCTTATTGCGAACGCCAAATCATGCGATGAAATAAGCGGTTTTTACGATTTTAAAGAGCCTTTATTCATAAGAGAAGACACCGAAAAATGTCTTTCAAAAATCACCGAGCCTTTCCTTGTCGGCTTTTCAAATTATATCTGGAACCATGAATTCAACAAGGTTCTGGCGAAAAAGGTGAAAGAAAAATATCCCGACTGTATAATCGTTTTCGGAGGTCACCATATTTCGCCCGATCTCTCTTTGATGGAAAAAGAGGATTATATCGATATAATGATTTTCGGCGAGGGAGAAGAAACCTTTGCCGACCTTTTGCTGGCGCTGAAAAACGGCTCTCCTCTTGACGGCGTTGCAAACATTGCGTTCAGGGAAAACGGAAACGCCGTTTACACTTTTCCCAAAAAATCCGAAAGAATTGATTATCCTTCGCCCTATCTTACGGGAGTTTTTGATTCGATTTTAAAAAATTATCCAAACATTGCATTTCATGCGGTTATTGAAACAAACCGTGGCTGCCCTTATAACTGCGCATACTGCGACTGGGGCAATCTTCACTGCGGAATCAGATTTTTCCCTGAAGAAAAAATCATGCAGGAGCTTCAATGGCTCAGCGACCATAAAATCAGCGGCTTCGGAGGGGCGGACGCCAACTTCGGAATGTTCGAGCGTGACGAAAAATTTGTTGACGAAATGGTTCGTCTCCACAACGAGGAGGGCGTTCTCTCAGGCTTTCAGGTTTCGAGCGCCAAGAACAGCAACGACCGTGTTTTCAGAATATCCAAAAAGCTGAACGACTGCGGAATGGACAAGGGCGCAACGCTTTCATTTCAGTCGCTCAACCCTACGGTTCTTGAAAATATTAACAGAAAAAACATTTCGATTGACTCTTTCACCGCTCTGCTTAACAAATATAACGAAGCGGGGATTGCAACCTATTCGGAGCTTATTCTCGGGCTTCCCGGCGAAACCTATGACAGCTTTGTTGAAGGAATTGACATTCTGCTCAATTCCGGTCAGCATAACTCAATTTATATACATGACTGCGAGTGGCTGCCCTGCTCCGCAATGGGCAACCCCGAATACACCAAAAAACACGGCATAAAATTTGTGCTTGTTCCGCTCAATCAGCCTCACACGGTTATCAATAAAGATGAAGAAATAACCGAATATTCAAGGCTCATTGTTGAAACAAACACCATGTCATGCTCGGACTGGGTCAAAATGAACATTTTCTCCGCAACCATTCAGGCTTTTCATCACGAGGGTCTGCTGATGATGTTTGCGCTTTATCTGCATGACAAAAAAGGCTTAAAGTATTCTGAATTTTACAAAAGCTTTATCGCCTTTATGGCTGAAAATCCCGACACCGTCTGCGGAAAAATATATTCAAAGCTCAGCGAAAGATTTGAAAAGGTTGCCAAAGGCGAAGCGGGTCTTGTCTGGGAGGACAGGCGCTTCGGCGATGTCGGCTGGCCGTCGGAGGAATTTGCATTTCTGAACGCCGCTTATGAATCCGAACGGTTCTACAACGAAATAAAGGATTTTCTGAAATCGTTTTTTGACGGCGACGATGCGTTTGAGGATTTATTCCTCTATCAAAAAAGCACCGTCAAGCTGCCTTTTGCCGATAAAATTGACTTTGAATGCGGTTATGATTTCAAAAGCTATTTTTCGTCTCTTATCTGCGGCGAAAATGCCAAGCTTGAAAAAATCCGATGCCGCAACACGGTTAACGAGCCCGTCAAATGCGGCTCATGGCAGGATTATGCACGCTTTATAGTCTGGTACGGCAGAAAGGACAGCCGCAACATTTATCTTGATGAAATCAGCGTATTACGCACATCCCAAGGAGGGCATACAGATGAGAGTCATGTTAATTAACCCTGCTCCCGAGCATTACACAAGAGCACGCTGCGCTCCGCTCGGCGTTTTGTCAATCGGCAGCTACCTCGAAGCAAACGGGCATGAGGTCAAGGTTCTGAACCGAGCGGCAAAATCAACGGATATTAACGCCGAGCTTGATGAATTCAAGCCCGACTTTGTAGGCTGTTCACTTTTGGCGGTTATGTCGGTCAAGGACTGTATAATTGTTTCCAAAGCAGCAAAAGAGAGAGGCATTACTGTCATCTGGGGCGGTCCGTTTGTAACTTGTTCGCCCGAACTTACGCTTGAACTCGGCTGCATGGACTTTGTTTCCATGGGAGAGGGAGAGGAAACCTGGCTTGAAATTCTTGAAACCGCCGAAAAAGGCGGAGACCTTTATTCCATAAAGGGTCTTGCTTATCTTAAAGACGGAAAGACGGTTAAAACCCCCGAAAGAGAGTTTACCGACCTGACGAAGCTCCCGCCCATCAACTATGAGCTTATCACTCCCGAAGAAACGCTTTATAAAAACTATGACTATGACGGCATCATGGGCATGTATCTTTCAAAGGGATGCACGGGTCACTGCACCTTCTGCTACAATACGGATTTTCACAAAAACTGCCGCCGTTCAAGAGATATCGATGTCTTTATTCAGGAAGTTAAATATCTCAAAGAGAAGCATCATTTAAAGGCGGTCGCCTTTGCGGACGAGCTTTTCGGATATAACAAGGCAACTCTGCGTGAAATCTGCACAAAGCTCATTGAAGCCGACCTCGGAATCCATTGGGGCGCAATGACTAAAATCGGTCTTTTTGACAAAGAGGATTTTCAGCTCATGCATGACGCAGGCTGCCGCTGGCTTGAATTCGGCATTGAAAGCGGTTCAAAAACCACCCTTGCCAGAATGAAAAAAGGCTATAACCCCGGCAGGGTTGAGGAAGATCTGCAGAACTGCCGTGATGTCGGCATAATCTCTCTTTGCTACTTCATTGTCGGCTTCCCCGATGAAACCGAAGAAGAGCTTCGTGACACCTGCAGCCTTGTCAACAGAATAAGCTACACCAAATTCGTCTGCTCCTATTTCAGCCCCCTCCCCGGGTCTGAAATTTATGATAAACTCGTTGCCGAGGGCAGGCACACTCCGGCAAAGTCAATGAAAGAATGCATGAAAACAAGGATTTTCTATTCGCCAAAGCCGAATCTTTCAAAAGTCAGGTCGCTTGACCTCAAGGTGGTTCGCTGTCACATTCTCTGGAGCAGCTTTACCAAAAAAAGCTTTATCGAAAACGGCAAGCTTAATTATTCCGTTGCTAAAAAGGATATTCTTGATGTTCTCAGAAGCCTTAAAGGTCACGGCTTTAAAAACGGCGTAGAGCAATTCTTTGCCAGCGCTTACGAATTTCTTGATATTTTCTTTTACGGAAACTTTTTCCCGGGGATTGTCAAGAAATACGGTCTGGATTTAAAAGAAAGGAAATAAAATGAGAGTTCTTTTCGTTAACCCCTCCATGGAGCGTTATACCCGCCAGGTCGGTTTTCCGCTCGGTCTGATGTCGATTGCAACCTATCTTCAGGCGAACGGTCACACGGTCAAAATTCTTGACCGCACAATAAAAACCACCAACATCAAAAAGGAAATCAATGATTTCAAGCCGGACATTGTAGGCGTTTCGGTCTTTTCCCTCAAAGCATTTACCGATGCTGAAAAAGTCACCAAAGCGGCAAAAAAATACGGCGTGCCCGTTGTCTGGGGCGGCATCTTTGTTTCTCTTGACGCTGAATTTACTTTTAAAAACATTGATATTGACTTTATTTCCATAAGCGAGGGCGAAGCCACATGGCTTGAGCTTGTCAACACACTTGAAGCGGGCGGAGACCCGACAAAGGTTGCGGGGCTTGCCTATCAGAAAGACGGCAAGGTTATCTACACCCCGCAGAGAGAGTTCATGGATTTGTCTCTGCTTCCGCCGATTGATTTCACGCTCATTGATGTTGATAAATACCTCGGCGCAATGTACGGCTGCAAAAGAACCGCTCTGCTCTATCTTTCAAAGGGCTGTTTCGGTCAGTGCACTTTTTGCTTTAACAAAAGATTTCACCGCCAATGCTACCGAATGCGTCCCGTTGAAACCTTCCTTAAAGAAGTTGAATATCTGATTAAAAATCACGATGTTGACTGCATTTATGTTGCCGATGAGCTGTTTTGCCGCAACAGCGGTGAGATGCGTGAAATCTGCAAGGCTTTCAAGGAATCAGGGCTTAATTTTAAATGGGGCGTTGAAACCAGAGTCGGCATTTTCGGTAAAGAAGATTTTGAAATAATGAAAGATGCGGGCTGTATTTGGATTGCTTTCGGAATTGAAACAGGCTCACCCTCAATGATGAAAAAAATCAAAAAGAATCTGCCCTTTGACAAAATCGAGCAGACCTTTGAGGACTGCAAGGCGGTCGATATTGTTTCTCTTGCAAACTTTATTATCGGTTTCCCCGACGAAACCGAGGAGGAGTTCCGTGAAACAATCGACATGGCAATGCGGATTGCAACACCTCAGCGAACTTTCTTTTTCTATATGCCGGGTCCCGGCTCCGACCTTTACGACGAGCTTGTTGCAAGCGGACGCTACAAACCGCCGAAATCATTCAGGGACTACACTCATATAAAATTCTTCTACTCCCCGAAGCCCAATTTTTCAAAAATCCCGTCAAGGGATTTAAAGGTTGTCAGGTCATATTTCCTCTGGAAAGGCTTTTCGAGAAAATATTTTTCCGAAACCTCAAGGACATACGATATTGCAAAAAAAGATATTGTTGATGTTCTGAAACAGTTTAAGGGTCACGATCTGCGCTTTGCAATCCAGCTTATTCTGATTTCAGCCTATGAGTTTTTGGATATTTATTTTTATGCGCACTTCTTCCCGTCAATCATCAAAAAATACAATATAAATCTTGACGATGAGTAAAAAAAGGATGCACCGTTGCGTTGCGGTGCATCTTTTTATGCTCTTATTTGAATCTTTTTCCCATGCCGTATTTTTTCATAATCGAGGGATAGGCATGGGAATAATAAATAACCGAAAACAGTTCCATGGCAGAGCTAAACATTGACATAATAAAATCTTTGAGCTTACTGCGTTTGAGCTGTTTGAAAGCGTCGGTTGCAACTTTTTTTGCAAAGGAAAAATTGCCCGTATTCTTTGAAATACTCTTTGAAGAAAAGCTTCGCCACATATACCACGAGCGGATAACATTCAGATCCTTTTCGGGAACGGTAGTGAAATTATATTCGTTTCTCTCAATCGGTCTGATATCCGCAAGCTGACTGAGGTCGGTAATTTTCGGATATCTGCCCTCCTCAATCATTCGGTTGTATATATCCGAACCGGGAACAAGGGCAAAATAATTCAGGTTTATCAGGGGAGTTTCAAGCTTTTCAATCAGTTCAACCGTTTTTGCAACATCTTCAACCGTTTCATCGGGGAAGCCGACTATGAACGACGCAATGGCGATAATTCCCGCCTTTCTGCAATTTCTGAAAGTTTCTTCAATCCTGTTGAAAGGAATTCTTTTATTCATCATCTGAAGAATTCTTTCGGAACCGCTTTCAACGCCGAAAAATACCCAGCGACAGCCCGAATCATACATATATTTGAAATCTTCCTCGTTGAAAACGCCGATTCTTGTCTGACAGCCCCAAACAAATTTAAGATTCAGGCTTTTCAGGCTGTCGCATATCGTGCGCATTTCGGTGCGGTTGCCGCCCCACATTTCATCGGCGAAATAAACGCCGTCCATGCCGTAATTTGTGACAAGATATTTTATCTCATCCAGCACCGCCTGAAGCGGACGCTTGCGATAGGTACAGCGGTGAAAATCCTTGTTGTAGCAGAACGCACAGTTATGAGGACAGCCCTTTGCGCAGTAAAGATAAAGCATTTTACTGCATTCATATGAGGACTGAAAATACTTCGGAACATCAACCAGAGTCCAGTCAATCGGCGGTAGCGTGCCCAAATCCACAAAATCCCTTTGGGCGGTCAGCACGGTATTTCCCGATTCGTCTCTGAACGCAATGCCTGCAACGCCCGAAAAGTCTTTTTTACCTTCCGAGAACATTTCGGCAAGCTCCGTCCAGGTTTCTTCCCCCTCGCCGATTGAAACAATATCTACGCAGTCATGCTTTAAAACGGTTTCGGGAATCTCGGAGGCAAGCGGCCCGCCCCAGACAACGGGAATCGAGAATTTTTTTGCATATTCCGATAATTCAAGAGCGTCATAAACCGACTTGAACGAAACGAGAGACACTCCGACCAGATCGGGAGCAACTTGCTCAAAAACCTTTTTGATTTTAACCTTTTCAACCGTTCTGTCATAGAGCCTGACTCTGTGGCCTTTCGCCTGAAGAGTGCTTGCAATTGAAAGAAGCCCCAAAGGCGCCGTTACAGACCTTGAATATCCGACGGTGGCGGGATTTATCAGAAGTATATTCATTTTACACTTCAACTCACTTTATTAATAATGCGGCAGTTCTTTTTTATATTTCAGCCTGTAATTTTTCACATAATTCTTGCCGAAGTGCGTCAGATAAAGCATAAGATAATCGCCCTCGGTGAAGGTATGCGGCCACAGACGGTCGGCGGTGTCGGCAAGGAACTTCTTTTCAAAGCGGTTGCGCCTTTCCTTGACCTGCTCCATCGTGCTTGAAAGAGAGCTGTATTTATAGGAAATATGAAGCTCGCCGTTTTCGTGAAATTCGGTTATATCAACGCTTTCAGCCTTGTTTTTAAGGATTGCGTTTTTCTTCAGAGCAAAATTTGACGGGACGCAGGTGTCAACGATTCTGCTGTCATAAATAACATCAATCGTTGACTGAAGCTCCTCCTCGGTTTCTGTCGGAAAGCCGAGAAGAAAGGTAACAACATTCCAAAGCCCCGCTTTTGAAGAATCTTCAAGAATTCTTTTGCGCTCCGAAAGGTCTATGCCCTTATTCATCAGCTCCATAATTCTCGGAGACTCCGATTCATAGCCCCACATCATATATCTTGCGCCTGAATTATACATGTTTTTCAGCACATCAGCCGTAAAAGCCTTTTCAAGCCTTGCAAAGGAGCTGTAATATATTTTAAGGTTTCTCTTAATGACTTCCGTGGCAAAAGCGTTATAGAATGCAGGGGGAACGGCTTCGTCAACAAAATTGAAATGACTGAATCCGTATTTCTTATGAAGAAATTCAACCTCATCAACTGCCCTGCTGACGCTCTTTATGTCATATTTCTGCTGACCCGTGTAAAAATCGCAGAAGGTGCATTTTGACCAGTAACAGCCCTTGCCGAACTGAACGGGCAGAACGGGTTCGGGAGCAAAATATTTTTTGAAATCAAAACAGTCAAAATCCGGGTAAAAGATTTTATCCATGTCGAGCAGCGGAGCCGTTTCGTTTGTGACAATCACGCCGTTTTCATCAGCATAAACGAGCGAATGAACGCCGGCGATATCTCTTTTGCCCTCACAATACTCTGCAAGCTCAACCGATGCTGTTTCGCCGTCGCCGACAACGAAAAAGTCGCAGTATTCCTTGAAAATCGCAGGGATTTTTTTGAGATCCGGGGCGATTTTAAATATATAATTTCCTCCGAGGCATATTTTTGCCTTGGTTTTCATTTTCAGCAGGCGTGCAAGAGTCAAGCCCGGCACAACCTGACTGAGATCGGTTATTGAAATATTGATGAGCGAATAAACCGAAAAATCCTTTTCGGCAAGAATTTGCTCAAAATAGGGCAAAAACATATTCATTTCGCCGCTCTTGCATTGATAGTCAACATCGGCAAAATCATAGGTCATCACGGGGTTTGCGATGAAGTTATCAATCATTATTCTCGACGGCACATAAGGCAGAGAAGCAAGGTCAAGGGCGGAATTGATTATATCCTTTGCCTCATAAAGCTTTTCGGGGTCATAAAAAAGCTCTTTTGTTTTTATAACGCTGACAGCCCAATCGATTTTTTTGATTGTATTTTCAGCTTTTTCGCTGTCATATTTTATATAATCGCCGATAATACGCTTTCTGAGCTCCGAGGTTTTTCTGCGCTTTTCGTTGATATCATCCGTCAGCGCACCGTCATATTCAAATTCGGAATCCGACAAAATCTTTTTTGCGTTTTCAAAGCTTTTTTTCGCATACTCGCCGTTTAAGATATCGTTAAAAAACTCAACATTAAAATCGTAGCTTTCAGCGTCAAAGCCCCTGCCCTTCAGCTGACCGACAAGCAGAGCCGACGCAAGATAGGGACTTGCAGGATACCACTGCGGAACTGAAGCAAAAAGAATTTTCATTGCGTTTACCTCTTGATTAGTTTTTTCTTTGGAGAAAATCTGACCCTTAAAGCGGTTTTCAGATACAAAGCAGTTTGCTTGAACGAGTTTTTGGATTTGCCCTCTGACCTGCCTGAGCAATGCACGGGAATTTCTCTGAACTTTGCTCCGAGCCTGAGCGGCGCAACCACAAGCTCAATCAGAAACGGGAAATTCAGCTCCCTGAAATCAATTGATTTATAAAGCTTTGTGGGCATCGTCTGAACCGGCAGAGTGAAATCCGTTAAATCGGATAAAAAAAGTACCTTCAAAAAAATCTGGGCAAGCCTGTTGAGGACTTTTCTCGCAGGGTCATATTCATGGAAACAGTCTTTTTCAAGCCAGCGGGAGGTCTTGATAATTGTGTCGGGGTCTTCCTTTGCTCCGCTTATCATTCTCGGAATGCAGTCAAGCGAAACGCCCAGATCGCCCGGCAGAAGCATGATGTGAGACGATTCGGCGCTGTCAAAGCCGTCTCGGATGCCGCCGCCGATATAAGGTCTTGTCTGAACCATTCCGAAAACCTTGCCCGGATATTTTCGGCTCAGCATGTCGATTGCTTCAACGCATTGAGCCGCCGCCTTTTTGGGATAAACCATCGTCACTCTGTCAATATCGTTGATATCACAGTTTTCCATGATATAGTCAACGGTTTTTTTCAATCCTTCGTTTTCATCGGTTGCGCCGATATATATGGAAACCTTTTCAAATTTCATAAATTCACCTGAATTCGGGGCATATGCGTTCATCCGACCTGTAGCCGCTGACATAATCAAGTCCGTATTTTGAAAGATAGAGCAGTAAATGGTCAAAATCCGAAAATACCACCGACCACAAAGAATTCTTGTTCGTTTCGGTCATTTCAAACTGAAAGCTTCTGCGAAGCTCCCGTCTTTCCGCCTGAGAAATGCCCTGCGCCTCGTCCCTGTAGGTGGTGAAAAATTCTCCGTTTTCGGTGTAGCTGATTATTCCGTTTGAACCGACGGTTTCTTTCAGCAGGGAATGTTTTTTAAGAGAAAAATTCGACAAAGTGCAGGAATTGATAATATCTCTGTTGTTTCTGATAACATCCATGGTCTGCCGAATTTCGTCGGCTGTTTCGGTCGGGTAGCCGAAAATGAACAAACCGTTGTTCCATATTCCCGCCCTGTGAGAATCCGCAAGAATTTCAAGCCGTCTCTCGGAGTTGATTCCCTTGTTCATAAGCTTCATAACTCTCAGCGATTCGCATTCATAGCCCCACATAAAGATTCTTGCGCCCGAATCATAGAGATTTTTGAGCACCTCGGCTGTGTAGCCGTCCTCAAGCCTTGCAAAGGAATAATAATTGATTTTAAGGCCCGATTTGATGATAGCCAGCGCAAGCCTGTTATAGAATGCCGGCGGAATCGCCTCGTCAATGAACATAAACTTTGACGCTGAATAGGTGTCAACATAATATTTTATCTCGTCGATTATGCGGTCAATGTGTTTTGGGTCATAGCCGAGCTGACCGTAGGCATAATCGCAGAAGCTGCATTTTCCCCAATAACAGCCCTTTGAAAGCTGAATGGGAAAGACCGGCTCGGGGGTGAGATATTCGGAAAAATCATAGTCGCTGAAATCGGGATAAGCAACGCCGTTGAGGTCGATATGCTCGCAGGTGAAGCTTGCCGAAACAACTTTCTTTTCTTCTTTGGAATAATAAGAAAGATTGGCAACATTTTCAATTTTTTCTCTGCCGTCAATATATTTGCACAAATCAACTATCGCCGTTTCGGCGTCGCCGATGAGCAGATAATCAATATAATCCGTGAAAATATCCTCATGCCTGAGCATATCCTCGCAAATCTGAGTTGCGTAGTTTCCGCCGAGAATAATTTTTGCGTTTGTCAGAGCTTTCAGCGTTTTCGTGAGCGTAAAAACGGGGATAAGCTGACTTAAATCGGTCATTGAAACGCCGATGATATCATATCCCTGCTCCGAAATTTCGCCCGCCTTTTCGGCAAGAAATTCTCTGAACATGTTCAGCGACGAATCCTCGCATTGAAGCTTAATGTTCTCCCAATCGAGCCTCAGAAGCGGATTTGCGAAATAATTATCCAAATCTATTTCGTTTGGCGCAAAGGGCATTGAAGCCACACGCAGAGCAAGCTGAACCGTGCGCTTTGCCCTCATCAGCTTTTCGGGGCAGTAAAAATCGGGAGCGTTTTTCAGGGTGTGCACCGCTTCGTCCGTTTCGTTTATTACACGCTCGATTTCTTCCCTGTTCTCAGCGTAAAACTTTTTTATTGTCAGATATTTAAGCCCCGAATTCTTCTCCTCAAAGCTTCCGTTTTTCTTTATCTCTTCAAAATCCGCATCCGAAAACCTTTCTTCAAGCTCCGCAAGAATTCTTTTCGCCCGGCTGTCGGCTTCGGCAAGATTCTTATTTTGAAGAATACGGTTAAAAAACTTAACATTAAGGTCAAGGGCTTTAACCTCAAAGCCCTCTCTTTTTATCTGAGCCGCAAGAAGCGGAACGGCAAGATGCGGCGAAACGGGATACCACTGCGGTGGCTGAATAAGCAAAACCTTTTTCATTCCGTCTCCTCCGAATAATCAATGCGGTCTCTCGGATTCACAAGCAGAGTTGCGCTGTATCGCTTGCCGAACCAGATAACCTCTCTTGCATAGTCCGCCCAGTTATCAAAAAGCTTGTCCGATTTGACATGAAGAACCGATTTTATTTTTTTAAGCTCCGCTCCCTTTTCAAAATAAGCGTAAAAATTCCAATCTGAGCAAACGGTTGCTTCGTCCTTGTTCAAAAGCCTTATGAGCGAATACTGATAATCGAGCAAGCCTTCAAGCAGTTCGGGCTCAATATCAAAGCTCTTTAAGAAAGGCATCATGTCGCTGCGGAATTCATCAAAATGATAAACCATTTCAAGGAATGCGCCCTCCTCGAAATACCAGCCCGTTGAGCCGAAAACATCCCGCTGATAAGTCCAATCTGCGGTTTCGGTGTCATATTTTCTGCTGCTCAGGCTCTCAAAGAAACCGTGAACAAAGCCGTCACTTTCTTTATATATATAGCTGAAAAGGCGGTTATAAAAATCGTAATATGAAACGCCCTTTTCATTATGAAGATAAATTGCAAAATAGCGGAGCAGACCGAGATGGTGGAAGGTCTGCAAAACGACTGCGAACATGCACGCCCTGACCCAATCCTTTTTGGGCATTGTTGCGGTTTCGGTTATGATTTCGATATATTCCTGAACTCCGTTAAGCTCGGGGGTGAAGTGGATGCCGAGCTGAGGAATAACCGAAGTCTTGATTCCGAAACGCTCCCGATATTCTTTACTGCTTATCAGAGTGTTCGGATAAACCTGACAGTCATAAACCGTCATTGAATTATTCTGACCCTTTTCAAGCAGGGTGCAGATTCCTCTGCAAAAGCTTTCAAAGGTTTCACCGGGCAGGCCGAGAATAAGCTCCGTATAGGTCGGCACTCCTGCGGCGGTAAACTTTGCGTCGATTTCGGCAAAGCTCTCAAGGGTTAGATTCTTTCTGCCGATATTTTCAAGAGCGGTTTTATCAAGCGACTGATAGGCAAGCGTTACGCTTTTGTCAATTTGGTTCTTGTTAAGAATATATCCCGCCTTAAACACATTTTCATTGCTTTCTTTTGCATAGCAGGGCTTGAAAACGCCGGGATAACCGTATTTTTTCTTTTGCTCAACAACAAATTCCGCAATTTCAACATCTCGGTCAAACATTCCGAAATTTGCGTCTGCACAGTAGCTGTAGCTGATTTTATGCCGAGCCGCCCATTCAATTTCTTTTTTGACCTTTTCAATCGGGAAAAGGCGCACCTTTTTGGTGCAGCTCCACTCGCAGTAAGCGCAGGAATAGGGGCAGCCTCTGTTGGTTTCAATGGTTACATGATATTCGATGTTCGGAAATTCAGCCATGATCCCGTCAAAAATGCCGTCTGTATAGGGCGACGGATAGTCCGAAATATCCTCGGGCACATAAAAATCGGTTGTAACCTTTTCTTCACCGCTCCTGAAGCAAAGATTCGGAACGCTCCTTAAATCCCCGCCGTTTTCAAGCGTTTTCAGCAATGCCGCCGTGCTCTCCTCGCCCTCGTTATACATAAGAAAATCAACATACGGGCATCTGCCAAGCAGACTGCCGTCTTTCTCAACGCTCGGTCCGCCGAAAACAATAATAATCCGGGGATAGATTTTTTTGAGCCTTTCCGCAAGAGCTTTATTATATTCAAAATTCCATACGCTGCACGAAAAAGCCGCCATAAACGGGCTGTCAAAGCGATTCAAAACTTTTTCAATCGGCTCACGGGCAGTAATAATATCGGGAATTTCATAATGCTCCGAAATCTCCGGATCTCTTTTCAGGTATGCCGCAATGCACCCCATGGAATAAGGCAAAAACCACGGGGTTGCAAAAGACGATCCAATTTGCAATAAATAAACCTTTTTCTTCATTAAGCGGATTTCAACTCTTTCTTTAGGGTAACGGAAATAATCCGAACCACGGTTTCTCGTGGCAGATTTGCCCTTACTCTTCGTTAAAATACTCGTTAATCCGAAAGGATTAACTGCGTTTTATGCCTCGATTAAGACCAAATCTGCACACGATAAACTGCAAAGCATCAAAAATGCTTGGATTAAAGATGAGATTTGTTGTCTTGAGATGGCAGCCTTGCTGTCGCAAGGCAACAGCGAAAGCGACAAATATCGCTTTAATACTGCATTTTTGACGGGTTCGGTTTATCTCCGTTACCCAAATCGGAGCTTCTCATTATTCTTCGGTAACATCATCTTTGTAAGACGCCCAGCCCATTCTGCCGTACCAGACAACGAATTTGCCGTAGTTGAACCAATCGGGAGCGGTTGCGCTGTCTCTCATAACAAGAGTGTGTTTTTTCTCTTTGAGGGGCGAATAATTGTCAACATAAACATCGCTGAGATAGGTGTGGATATCATAGCTAAGCTCCGCTCTGCTCTCGCTTTCGCCGGGCTTTCTGAGAATGCCTTTCTGATAAGCCAGCAGATCGGCGAAAATATCATCGTCAATTCCGAACGAACGGAGATATGGAAGCATATCCTCATAGAATCTGTCAAGCTGAGAAATCATGTGCAAAACAAGATATTCGTTATCATCCCACACCATATCGCCGCACGGCTCGAAAAACAGCTTTTTGTTGGTTATGCCGAGCGACTGCTCCGTTGCATGTTCTTTTATTTCAAAATAGAGCTTTGAAGCAAAAAGCTCCGGGTTTGCTTCAAAATAATCTATCATTCCGTCATAGAATTTTTCGTAGGGAACGCCCTTTTCATAGTGAAGATAGATGTCAAACGCACGGAGAAGTCCGTTGCCGTGCAGAGCCTTTGCGATATAATAAAAGGTTGTTGACCTGACCCACATTTCACGGCTCATGGTGTTTGTTTCAACAACAATCGTGTTATACTCGGGGATTTCAAAAGCCTGATTTGCAAAATGGCTTCTGATGATTTCAAGGTCAACGGTTTTTATGCCGTATTTTTCAATGTATTCTTTCTGACCGATTGCGGCGTTGGGCAAAAGAATACAGCTGTAAACCTCAAAAACGAAATGCTGACCCAGCTCAAAAAGCTTGCCGATACCCTGAGTGAAGCTCTCGTATGTTTCGCCGGGCAATCCGAGAATCAGCTCGGAATAAGCCTTCATTTTCTCTTTGTTATATGCCGCAAGCAAATTACGGTAAAAATCAAAATCCATGTTCTTGCGGTCGATATTTTCAAGAACCGTCGGTGAAAGGCTTTGGAATGAGAGCGTTGCGCCGACCCTGTCAAAATCAACCTCTTTGAATATCTTGATAATTTGAAAAACAACCTTGAAGTTGGTTTTTGAATAGTTCATTCTCATTCTTTCGGGATAGCCCGTTTTTCTCTTTGCGTCGGCAAGCGCCTTGGCAATTTCAATGTCACGGTCAAACATTCCGAAGTTGCCGTCTGCGCCCCAGATGAAAGCAATCTTGTGGTCGCTCATCCATTTTATTTCTTTTTCTATTCTGTCAAAAGGAAAAAGACGAGGCTTTACGCTGTGCAGACCCCAATCACAGTAGGCGCATTTATGCGGACATCCTCGGCTTGTTTCAAGAATTGCGTTAAACGAAATTTCGGGATGATTTGCAATAACATCGTCAAACCATCCTTCAAGATAAGGCGAAGGATAGTCAAGGGTTGTCTGACACTTGGTCTGCGTTCTTTTGTAACCGTCCGAACTGCGGAACGAAATGTTGCAAACGCCGTCAAGCGGCTTGCCCTCTGCAAGGGCTTCCATAAGGAATTTAGTGGTATCCTCCCCCTCGCCGTGGCAGAGAATATCGATATAATCATATTTTTCGAGAAACGAGAAATCGTCGGGAACATTGTGACCGCCGAAAACGATAACGCAGTCGGGATATTTTTCTTTTATTGCTTTTGCAAGCAGCTTGTTATATTCGGTGCTCCAGCTGTAGGTGCTGAATCCGACCATAAACGGGTTGTCCATTCTCGCAACAACGCCGTCAACATTCTCTCTTAAAAAAATAAATTCTTTAAAGCAATAATTCTGTTTTACGATTTCGCTTTGCCATGCAGAAGCAACAAGAATACCCGCCGTGTAGGGCAGATAAGCGTTCTGCGCCCCCATGCAAGCCGAAACATCAACCTGAACAAAATAGATATTCTTCTTCATTTTTTCTCCTCCGTCCGCAGAAAACTGCGGTATAACCGCTGTTGAAACCGGTGTATAAATACATTAATAAAGAATCAATTAATTATATCATTGAGGCACTATACTGTCAAGGACAAATAATCCCCTAACAGCCTCGGAAAATGCAGGCAGAAAATCGGTAAAAATAAAAAAATAATAGAAAAAATCAATGTGTTTTGCTATAATACTTTTATTATCGGGAATCCGGTTGAAACGGGTTCATCCCTTGAAAAATAACGGCTCGACTGACGCTCCCGTGACAAATCCAAGGCTGTGTGATATCATTTTTTCGGAGGTGGTCGAAATGATCAACAAAACAGCGTTCGGCAAATTTATGCGTGAAAAGCGAACGGAAAAAGGTCTGACACAAAAGGAGCTTGCGGAAAAACTGTTTTTAAGCGAATCCGCAGTTTCAAAGTGGGAGATGGGAAAAAGCTATCCGGATATCACTATGATTCCGGATATATGCAAGGTTCTTGATGTCTCCGAGCATGAGCTGATAAGCGGAGCTAACGATTCGGAATACAGATTGATGAAGAATGAAGCAAGACTCTACCGAAAAGTTACCGAAACATTCTTTTGGGGCTTCACCTGCTCATACGCCGCCGCATTGATAATATGCGTTATCTGCGACCTTGCAATTAATAAAAGGCTGACTTTCTCAATTATCACGGCGGGGAGCCTGCTCGTTGCTTTTACATTTATTCCGACCTGTGTGCGGTTCACGCAAAAGCATAAGTTCGCCGTGTTTGCAGGGTCAACCTATTTGTCGCTTTCTCTGTTATTTTTAATTTGCTGTGTTTATTTCAGGCAAAATTGGTTTGCAAACGCCGTTCTCGGCACTCTGCTCGGCTATGCAGTCTGCTTCGGACCGTTTTTGCTCAAAAAATATGTTCCCGAAAAATACGGCAAATTTATTCCCGCCATGTATTTTGCCGTCTGCTTCATCTGCCTTATATTACTGCTTCTCGGCGTCAGAATCACGGTTGAATTCAGCCTTGCTCACAGCCTGCTGATAGTATTGTTCTCCATGATTCCGTTTGCAGTAACGGCGATTATGCAGATTGTTCCCGCCAACGGTTTTATTAAAACAGCCGTCGATATTTTTGCTTTCGGCGTTACGCTTTACGGCACACAGTTTTGCGTTAACAAGATTCTCGGGATTAATTCAGCCGCAGACTACGCAGTTGATTTCGCAAATTGGCAGACCTGCGTTAACGGCAATGTCTTTCTGATTATATTGCTTTCAAGCCTTGCCGCTTCACTCGCATTTGTGATTGCAGGGCTTAAACGGATAAAAAGGTAAGTAACTGATTCAGAAAAATGGACTGCCGCAATAAGATGAAGAAGCCGTTTTCTTCCGACGAAGGCGTATAAAGATACTCCGAGTCGGAAAAAACGGCTAAAAAGAAACATAAAATTCAAATGGCTTGCATCGGTTAGATTTCCGATGCAAGCCATTATCTGTTAAATCAGTTTCTTTTGGTCTTCGCTTAGTGCGACAGTCCCTTATCAGTCACTTGTGTAGGGAAGCAGAGCTACCTGACGGGCACGCTTGATAGCGGTGGTCAGCTCACGCTGATGCTTAGCGCAGGTGCCGGTTACACGGCGGGGAAGAATCTTTGCTCTGTCTGAAGTGAATTTATTAAGTCTGTTAACATCCTTATAATCGATGTATTCAACCTTATCAACGCAGAAAGCGCAAACTTTTCTGCGACCCTTTTTGTTGGGTCTTCTTTCGCTCTTATCGTAAGCCATGGATTAAACCTCCTTTTTGTTTCAGTTTTTTCGATCTCAGAACGGGAGATCGTCCTCGGGAATCTCCTTAAAATCGCTCTCATCGGCAGTTGCATATGACGGAGCGGGCTGAGCGGGCGCAAAGCCGTCGTTTCTCGGATATGATGAACCCGAGTCGTTCTTTGAACCGCAGAAGCTTGCATTGTCTGCAACAAGCTCAACAGCCTTTCTCTTGTTGCCGTTTTTATCCTCATACATTCTTGTCTGAATGTGAGCCTGAATCGCAATCATCGAGCCCTTGCGGAAATATTTGCAAATAAATTCCGCAGTCTGACGCCATGCGATAACATCGATAAAATCGGCCTGTCTCTCCTCGCCCTGACGGACAAAGCTCCTGTCAACGGCGACGGTGAATGATGAGACGGAAATTCCGCTTCCTGTAGTGCGAAGCTCGGGGTCTGCAACGAGTCTGCCCATAATAACGGCACAGTTAATCATTTTAAGACCTCCTTAGTTCTTTTTGACAATGAGTGAACGAAGCACTCCGTCCGTGATCTTAAGAACACGGTCAAGCTCTGCCGGGAACTCGGGAGCAGCCTGATAATTGAAGAGAACATAGAATCCCTCGGGCTCGTCGTTGATGGGATATGCGAGCTTGCGCTTGCCCCATTCATCAACGCTCTCAAGAGTGCCGTTAGCTTCAATCATGGCTTTGAACTTCTCAACGAGCGGCTGAGCTGCCTCCTCACCGTTGGCAACTGAAAAAACCATCATTGTCTCGTAGCTCATGTTTGCTGACATTCTTAAAGCACCTCCTTCTGGTCTTTGGCCACGGTGCATCCGTGGCAAGGAATAAAAATTAGTTTTAATCCTGCTGTTTCTTTAACAGCGGTTTATTATTTTAACAAAATACAGTCCGCTTGTCAAGGGTTTTGTTTGAATATTTAAACTCTTATCAAAAAAACGCTTTTTGTCAGTCCGCAAGCTTATAAAAAGTCAGGTTTGTGCTTTCACGGCGTTCTCCTCTGTCAAGAACGCAGAAAACGGGTTCGCCGTTTTCGTCGGCATAGACCGTCATATCCTCCGCCTCAAAAACAACGCCGACATTTCTGATGAATACGGTTTCAACCTCTCCCGTTTCAACATCAACGCTCAGAACTCTCTTCTGATCATTTAATTCATCGCAGGACATGTAGAGCTTTCCGCCGAACATCTCCGCACCCTGAATTCTGTAGATAGGCTCGGAAAGCGGAACGGTTTTGACAAGGCTCATATCGCTGAGGTTAAACACATTGAGAACCGAGGAGTCGCCTGTCTTATCTTCGGGTTCTTCCTTCCACTCTGCCGTATAGAGATAATTTCTCTCGACATCGATTGCACACCACGGAACACCTTCAAGGTGAAGCTCGTGAGGAAGCTCATAATATGTTCCCGTGAATTTGAGCGTTTCGGCATCATAAAGTGCGATAAATGAATTATTGTAATCGGGACCGTCCTCGATTGCGGCATAAACCATGCCGTTATAGCAGCTCAGACCGCCGATATGATTGCAGCCTCTGTCCTTGAGAACCTGAGGAATGGCATCGGTCATAATGCGGCTGATTTCTCCCGTTTTCATGTCAGCCTTGCCGAGATTCTTGTTTCCGCTGAAATAGAAATATTCGCCGTCATTGGTAACGCCCTGAGAAGAAACATTGTAATCAAACAGAACATAGGTGTTTTTGCCGACAACCTCCGCTCCGACGGGATCGGGCAGATTCTTTTCGTCAGCGCCGACGACAAGAAGCATTATCGCCGAAATCAGGGCTATGCATTTTTTGAAAATAACATAAGAGAAACTGAATTGAACCATGGGAATCATCTCCAACAAATTTTTATGATATTATATAACCATTTCCCGAATAAGTCAAATATTTGTCAAAAAAATCCGCAGGCTTTTGGGTCTTGCGAAAACAGGCGGATAAAGCTATAATATAAGGTGACGGAGGTGACCCCCATGAATGAAAGAATGCCTTATTTAAGAAAAAAATCAATGAGCCTGCCCTTAACGCCCGGGGTCTATCTCATGAAAAACAAAAAAGGCGAAATAATCTATGTCGGCAAGGCGAAGGCTCTCAAAAACAGAGTCAGCTCCTATTTCGGCTCTCAGAATAATCACTCGACAAAGGTTCGCAAAATGGTCGAAAATGTCGAGGATTTTGATTATATCATGTGCGACAGCGAATTTGAGGCTCTCGTTCTCGAATGCTCGCTTATAAAACAGCACAGCCCGAAGTATAATATATTATTGAAAGACGACAAAGGCTATCATTATATAAAAGTTATCAACGGCGAATGGAAAAATTTCTTTGCGGTCAAGCAGAGGCTTGACGACGGGGCGGAATATATCGGCCCTTATACAGGCTCTTACGGCATAACCAACGCCGTTGACGCCGCAAAAAAGATATTTCTGATTCCGCAATGCACGAAGCTTTTCCCCCGTGATTTCGGCAAAAGCCGCCCGTGCCTTAACTTTTTCATCGGTCAATGTTCCGCTCCGTGCGCAGGCAAAATATCCCGTGAAGCGCATAACGAAGCGGTTGAGCAGGCGATTGATTTTATAATCAACGGCTCGGGCAAAGCGGTTGAAAGCCTGACGGAAAAGATGCTCGAAGCCTCGGAAAATCTTGAATTTGAAAAGGCGGCGAAAATCAGAAATAAAATTGCGGCAATCAAAAAAGTTACCGAAAAGCAAAAGGTTGTTGCCGCTTCGGTTGAGGAGCAGGATGTTTTTGCGGTTGTCTGCTCGGATTCCAAGGCTTGCCTTTCGGTTATCCGCTTCAGGGATTCAAAGCTTTACGACAGCGAGCATTTTATTTTTGACCTGCCCGAGGATTTGCCCGAGGCAAGGCATGAGCTGATAAGAAGCTACTATTCGATGAGAGATTTTGTTCCGAGAAGAATTGCCGTTGACGGCGAAGTGAATGACAGCGAGCTGCTTTGCGAATGGCTTTCGTCTCTTGCGGGGCGCAAGGTCAGCATTGCCGTTCCGCAGAGGGGCGAACAGCATTCACTCGTTGAGATGTGCCGCTCAAATGCGGCGCAGAAGCTTGCAATTTATCTCGGAAAGGGCGGCAAGGCAACGGCGGCTCTTGACGAGCTCGGCACTCTGCTCGGCCTGAAAGCTCCGCCCGAATTTATTGAATCATACGATATATCCCACACGGCGGGCAGCGAGAATGTTGCCGGAATGGTTGTTTTCAAAGGCGGAGTGCCTTATAAAAAAGGCTACCGCAGGTTTGCGATAAAGGGCTTCAGCGGTCAGGACGACTATGCGTCGATGGCTGAGGTCATGGAACGGCGGATTTTAAGGTATTTTGAAGAAAAGGACAGCGGCGAGGGCTTCGGCAGACTGCCCGACCTGATTCTTCTTGACGGCGGCAGCGGTCAGGTCAACGCCGTGAAACCCGTTCTTGAAAAATACAATCTCGACATTCCGCTTTTCGGCATGGTTAAGGATTCCCACCACAGAACGAGGGCGATAGCCTGCTCAGGCGACGAGCTTTCGCTCACCTCAAAAAGGGCGGCGTTTACGCTCGTTTCAACGATTCAGGAGGAGGTTCACCGTTATTCGGTCGAATATCACCGCACCCGCAGAAAGAATGCTTCCCTTTCTTCCTCCCTGACTTCGATTGAGGGCATCGGCGAAGCACGGTGCAAGGCTCTTTTGAAGCATTTCAAAACCGTCAGGGCAGTTTCTCAGGCAAGCATTGACGAGCTTGCGGCGGTTAAAGGAATGAATATTAATGCCGCAAAAGCTGTTTTTGAGGCTTTTCACGGTCAAAAAAGCTGAAAACAGGATGAAATTAACAACTTTTTTTCCATTCGTTAACATTTGGTCTTGACATTCAATCGGGATTAGTGCGATAATAAAGTGATAATTCAGAGTTTACGCTCTGAGGAGGACAAACATGAGAGTAATAACCGGCAAAGCAAGGGGAACGACCTTGAAAACTCTTGAAGGCGTCAGCGTTCGCCCGACGACAGACAGAGTTAAAGAGGCAGTTTTCAGCATTATACAGTTTGAAATCGAGGGTCGCCGTGTGCTTGACCTTTTCGCAGGCTCCGGTCAGCTCGGCATTGAAGCTCTGAGCCGGGGAGCGGAGAGCGCAGTCTTTGTTGACGCAGACAAAAACTCTGTCAGAGTGGTTAAGGAAAATCTTGCAAAAACAAAGCTTGAACAATTCGCATCGGTTGCTCAGACCGATTCACTTGCCTTTCTCTCGATGACCGACAGGGTCTTTGACATTGCTTTTCTTGACCCGCCTTATCAGACGGGTCTGCTTCAGAAAGCGCTTGCTTCAATCGGCGAACACATTGCTCAGGGCGGCGTCGTTATCTGCGAGCATCCGACGGAGGAAAAGCTTGACGACTGCTTTGACGGCCTTGCAAAGCAAAAGGATTACAGATACGGTAAAACGGAAATAACCGTTTATCGGAAGGAATGATAAAATGAAAACGGCAATCTGCCCCGGAAGCTTCGACCCGGTAACGGTCGGCCATGTTGATATCATTCATCGGGCGGCGAAGCTTTTCGATAAAGTCATTGTGGTTGTTATGATAAACTACCATAAGCCGAACAGCTATTTCACGGCTTCCGAAAGAGTTGAGCTTCTCAAAAGAAGCCTCGGCGATATAAAAAATGTTGAGATAGATATGTACAGCGGCCTGCTCGCCGAATATGCCGACAAGAAAGGAGCATGCGCCGTTGTTAAGGGTCTGAGAGCCGTTTCGGATTTTGAATATGAATTCCAGCAGGCTTTGACAAACAAAAAGCTCAATCCTGAGCTTGAAACCGTTTTCCTGACCGCAAACGCAGAGAGCATGTATCTTTCATCGAGCGTTGTCAAGCAGGTTTGCGAATTCGGCGGCGACATAAGAGAA
The DNA here is from genome assembly GCA_051881575.1 of Acutalibacteraceae bacterium. Taxonomy (GTDB): domain Bacteria; phylum Bacillota; class Clostridia; order Oscillospirales; family Acutalibacteraceae; genus CAG-177. The sequence goes on from JBJEQD010000068.1 coordinate 24,402, forward strand.
TTTGTACCCGCAGAGGTATGCGACGATATAATCAGCAGAATTAAAGAAAGGAACAGGTTTTCATAATGAATATTGAAAATTTACTTGACCAGATTGAAGATATCTTGGAGGCGGGTTCAAAGGTTCCCCTCTCATCAAAAATTGCCGTTGACGCAAATGCAATCAAAACCGCCATTGAGGATATCAGGCTCAACATGCCCAACGAAATAACTCAGGCAAGAGCCATCGTTGCCGACAGAAACAATATTCTCATCAAGGCAAAGGACGAAGCCGTCAACGCCGTTACGAGCGCTCAGGAAAAGTCAAGAGCCCTCACCTCGACCGCCGAGGATAAGGTTCGTTCTCTCATTCTCAAAACCGAGGACTACACAAAGAAGAAAATCGCCGACGCAGAAGCTCAGGCGAAGCAGATAGTCAACACCGCAAACGAGGACGCAAAAATCATCAGAGCCAACGCTCAGCTTGAAGCGGCGGCAATGGTTGACAGCAGCGAAATCGTTATTCAGTCAAAGGCAACCGCCGAATCAATTGCCCAGTCCGCTCAGGCTGAGGCTGCCTCAACAATCGCAGGAGCAAAGGCTCAGGCTGAAAACATTGTCAGCGCCGCAACCGAGCAGGCGGAGAGAACCATTGAGGAAGCAAGAAGCCGTTCAGACGAAGCGATTGAGAAAGCCAACAAATGGTCGGCTGAAATCAAGATTTCTGCGGCAGACTTTATTGAGGACATAATGAAAACCGCTGACAGCGCAATTTCAACAAGCCTTAATGAAATCCAGACCGCAAGAGCAAACATCAAAACCGTTATCGGCAAAATCGAGCCGGCTTCTCAGACAGCATCGGAATAAAAATCAAACGGGCTGCCGCACTCTTTGTCTGAATGCGGCAGCCCTTAATTTGCAATTTAATCACAGCTCGGAATCCTGAGCGATTGAAATATCATCCTCATAAATTTCTTTCGCCCGTTCCATAATGGAATATTTCCTGATGCTGTTTCTGTAGTAATAAATCAGCCGTTTCTCGCTGTCGGAGAGCACGAGATTTTCCTTTTCGGCCATCGAAGTTAGAGCGGTCGGAGCCCCCGCCTTAAGCAAGGGAGACGGTGCGGAAGAACCCGAAGCTTCGTCGGTCTGAGAAAAGAACATGCCGAGAAAATCATCAAGCGGCACACCGTAGAGAACGGAAAGCTTCATTATCGTGTCGATTTCGGGTTTTCTTCCGGTTTCGTATTTTGAATAAGTTGTTCGGTCGATTCCGATATATTCGGCAACCTTTTGCTGAGTTAAGTGCATCGATTTTCTGTATGCTTTCAGAACCGTTCCGAGCTTTTTGGCGTCGATACCCTCAAACACTTTCATCCGTTCGCCCTTCCTCCTTCATGAAGATATTTTAATTATACAGATTTGTATTTTAAAAATCAGCAGATGTGCCAAATCATCACATTATTTTTGTTGTGAAAATAAAAACGGAGATTTTTCGGCATTCGGAAACGGGAATACAATTAAATTACCCTTATCGGAGCAGTTTTATGAATAAAGACATCTTCAAAAACACCAAATATTTTATTATCGATATGGACGGCACTTTTTACCTTGACGGCAACATTATCGACGGTTCTGCGGATTTTATCGAAAAAGTCCGTGAAAGCGGCAGAGATTTTTATTTCTTCACTAACAATTCGTCAAATAATGTTGAGGTGTGCAGGGCAAAGCTTGAAAAAATGGGCTTCCCCGTTGATGAAAAGCGTGTTATAATCTCATCACATGTCGCCGCCGCTTATCTCAACAAAAACTATCCCGGCAAAAAGGTCTTTCTGCTCGGCAACGAGAGGCTGACGGGCGACTTTGCCGCCTCGGGAATCAATCTTGTCAGCGAAAACCCCGATATTGTCGTTCTCGGCTTTGATACAACCCTCACTTACCAAAAGATTTGGGACGCCGTCAGATACATTGACGGCGGCGCAGTTTATCTCGCCACCCACCCCGACCTCAACTGCCCGACTGCCGACGGCTATATGCCGGACACGGGCTCAATGATAGAAATGTTCGCCGCTTCAACGGGCAAAAGACCGCTTGTGCTCGGCAAGCCCATGACGGCGACGGTTGACTACCTGACCGATATGCTCGGCTGTGAAAGAAGCGAGCTTGCCTTTATCGGCGACCGCCTTGCAACCGACATTGCAATCGGAGTTAACCACAATATCCCCTGTGCGCTCGTTTTCAGCGGAGTCACAACACCCGAGGAATACGAGAAGTCGGATATCAAAGCAAGCGTTTGCGTTGAAAATCTTAAAGCGCTTGCGGAGTATCTCTGATACCCTTTTCAATCGGCAAAAAGCCGTTTTCATAAAGGAAAATGTCAGTTCGTAACCTTCCTGACAGGCGCCTGCTCGGCGTCAATCAAAACTAAAGGCGCTGCTTGGCAGCAAAAGGAGCATGAAAAATGAAAAACAAAAAAATCACCTATCTCGTCCGGGGGGCGATGATAGCGGCAATCTATGCCGCCGCCACCTATCTCAGCGCAGTTTTCGGAATCGCATACGGCCCGATTCAGTTCCGATTTTCCGAAGCGCTGACCATTCTTTCCGTCTTTACGCCTGCGGCAGTTCCGGGGCTCACGGTCGGCTGTATTCTCGGCAACCTGACAAGTCCTTACGGAGTGTGGGACATAGTGTTCGGTTCTCTTGCAACCCTGCTTGCGGCAATAACCGCACGGATGCTCGGAAAAATCCGAATTAAAGGCTTCCCCGTGCTTTCCCTGCTGATGCCTGTTATATTCAACGCCCTGATCGTCGGAGCGGAAATAACATTTATTTTCCCGACGCAGGAGGCGAGCCTTGCGGCGTTCGTCATTGCGGCGCTTGAGGTCGGAGCGGGCGAGCTTGCCGTTTGCCTTGTCGGCGGAATCCCGCTTTATTTCGGAATCAAAAAAACAGGTTTATTTAAGTAAAAAATTTCAGCCGTTCCGTTCGGAGCGGCTGTTTTTGTTTGGTTAAAATCGGTATGGAGATTGGCTTAATCCCGCCGTATATGATATACACATAATTGTTGATATATATGGTTTTCAGTAGGGAACGCCGAGGACGGCGTTCCCTACCGAGTCTTGTAATGATACATATAATTCATTTATCCGCACCTTACCTTAAAATTGCCCGATAAATGCACAAAAACCGACCCTCAACCGAGATTTTGCTCTGCGGTGGTGGTCGGTTTTATACGCTTTATGAATTATGAAGCCTTGTTCTGCCTTTTAATCTTTCTTGAAGTGGTTTTTTCAAATTCCTTATCTCTGATGATAACCTTTGAAATCTGCTTGTAAATCGGCAGTTCTCTGCATGCGGCCTTGATTTCCTCCATAAGCTGAGATGCAGTTTTCGGCTCGGCAAGATAAACCTCGGCAGACAGCGAAACCTCGTTGCCGTTCTTATCCTTTTCGCCGCTGACAACAACCTCGCTTACGCAGTCGATACCCTGAATATAGCTCTCAATCTCCTCGGGATAAATATTCTTGCCGTTGTTTAGAACAATAATATTTTTCTTTCTGCCCGAAATAACAAGCTGTTCTCTGTCGTTGATTTTGCCGTAGTCGCCCGTGCAGAACCAGCCGTCCTTCAATACTTCGTCGGTCTGCTCCTTATTTTTGTAGTAGCCGAGCATAACGACATCGCCCTTGATAAGAATTTCGCCTATGCCCTCCTCGTTGGGCTCGTCGATTTTCCATTCAATGCAGGGCAGCTTGATTCCCGCCGTCCTGTAATCGTTGGCTTGGTCGTGATTTGCACTGACAAGCGGCGAGCATTCGGTGATTCCGTAGCCGTTGATAAGGCTGATGCCGATGTTATCAAAAAATTCGCCGATTTCGGCTCTTATCGGAGCGCCGCCGCAAACAATTTTAACAAGCTTGCCGCCGAATGCCTCGTGAACCGATTTGAACAGCTTTCTGCGGACATCTATGCCCATTTTTCTCAGGACATTGCTGACTTTAACAAGCTTATCGAAGCTCTTTTTCATGCCCTTGCCTTCAATTTCTCTGATTATTCTTGTGTAGAACATTTCAGCCATTGCGGGAACAATATAAACATATTCGGGCTGATAAAGCTTGAAGTTTTTCAGCACCGCAGTCAGGCTTTCATTTATGCAGAGCGTTGAATGATGATGGAACGAAACAAGGATATCGCTGACGCTCTCATAGGTGTGGTTATAGGGCAGAACCGACAGACCCGTTTCAAAAATCGTTGAAACCTGAAGGCCGTAATATACGCTCGAAACAAGGTTATGTTCGCTGAGCATAACGCCCTTTGACATGCCCGTTGTGCCCGAGGTATAAACCAGCATTTTAAGCGCATTCGGGTCGCTCTTGCAGGCAAGATATGTTGATTTATCAAGCTTTTCGCCCTGTTCAAGAACGGATTTGAACGAAACAAAGCAGCCGTCGGTTTCGTCACGGTCAAAGCCGATATACATTTTGACCTTTGTGAGCTTTTCGGCGTTTTCTCTGAGCATAGGCTCATACTTTGCGTCATAGAAAACAACCTCGCTGTCGCTGCCGTCAATAACATTCAGCAGGTCTCTTGCGGGCAGTTCTCTGTCAACGGGAACAAAAACGCCGCTGCTGCGGAGAACCGAAAAATAGGCCGTAATCCAATTAATACTGTTTGCGCCGACGCAGGCAACATGGCTGCTTTCAAAGCCCTTTGAAGCAAGGAATGCACCGACGGAGCAGACACGGTCGATAAAATCAGAATAAGTGATCGAATAAACCGTATCGCCGATTTTATATTTATATGCGATTTTCTGCGGACACTGTTCAAGCGCAAGGGCAAGCATTTCCGCAATGCTTCCGACCGGCTGAACATCATAATAGCTGTATTGAACCTTTGCCATAGCTGCACCTCTCTGTGAAATGTTTTGCAAATTCATTCTAACTTTTTCTCTTTCATTTGTCACGCCACTGTTATGTTCTATGGGTCTACAGAGCGTTTCTACCGCTCTACCGGGGTGTAAATCACGGGTAGAGAGCCTGAAAATACGCTCCACCGAGAGTAGAGATCAAGCAATATCAACAAAAATCGGGGTTGATTTTTTACCGCTGGGGTGGTATAATATCAGTTAAGCAGATTTTCCGAAAGCAAAGGTGAATTTTGCCCGTCTTAGGGGATTTTAATATAAATCCGAATATGTGAGGATATTTTATTAATTGTTTTCCAATCCTCAGGCGCTATGCGCCAGCTCCTTTGCCAAAGGAGCCTATGCCGTAAGCCACAGTTTTGCAGATAGCTTATTATTTTGATTAAACTTTCGCCTTGGGCTCCTTAGAAAAGGAGCTGCCCGTAGGGCTGAGGATTGATAAGTTAACGGATAAATCAATGAAACAAGAAATGCCAAAACCTCCGTCCACGGAATTCTCTATTTATTCAATCACAAAATCCGTATTTCCCTGCGTTTTTCTTAATTAAACAGGCATATAATAAACCTCGGAAAGGAGCAAACCGATATGACAGACGAACAGCTCAAATCAAATATCGCCAAGAATCTGACCGCTTTGAGAAAAGCGAGCGGCATGACCCAGGCTGAGCTCGGCGAAAAGCTGACTTATTCCGACAAATCGGTTTCCAAATGGGAGCGGGGCGACGGCCTGCCCGATATCATTGTTCTTCAGAAGCTTGCCGAGCTTTACGGCGTCACCGTCAACGACATTATCAGCGGCGGCGAGCCCTCGGGCAAGAAGAAAAAGCCTTATCTCACAAACAGAATCATCATTCCCCTGCTGTCGGTCGGGCTTGTTTTTTTGGTTGCTTCCGTAATTTTCTTCTTAATCAGAATTTTCGGCATTGATTCAATCAAAACATGGCTTGTTTTTCTTTATGCAGTTCCCGTTTCGTTCATTCCGCTCATCGTTTTCAGCTATCTTTGGTGGGGCGAAATCGCCCGTTTCGGAACGGTCAGTGCTCTGATATGGTCGCTTGCGTTCAGCCTTAAAGCCTCGTTTTCGAGCCAATCGCTCAATTTTATCTTCATAACGGCTGCCATTATGCAGCTTTTGGTTGTTCTCTGGACTATCATGCGCTGCCGTGCGGCAATCCGCCGCCGAAAAGAAAAAGAAAGAGCCGCATCTGCGGCGGCTGAAAACAGCGAAGAATAAAAAAATATCATCAAGCTCCGATGCCTGAAACGACAGCGGAGCTTTTAATTCTCTATAGGGTTTTGCTGAGCATATCAATATTTATTGCCTGAATCGCCGCCGAAAATGCGCCTGATGAAGGCTCCGACGAAACGGCATATCCGGCAAATTCGGGGTCAGTATTAATAATGTATTGGCAAAGCGTCAGATTGCCCGCTTCGCTGAGAGTTTTCAGGGCAAGACTGAGCATTTCGGGGTAGCTGCCGCCCGTGTTCTTCTGAATAAAAGCGGCAAGAATTTCTGCCTGAACCGAAAACAGGCCGCCGTCTGCTTTTGAATCAAGCCCGAGCGCTTTCAGCGTTTCGCCGTCCGCTTCTCCGCTGACATTCAGCCCGTTTTTTCGCTGAAATGTTTTTATTCCCCGCCGTGTCGCAAGGTCAAACCGACCGTTGATTTCGCCCTGATACGCTCCGAATCTGCTCAGAATCCGCTGAATTGCGGCAACTCTTTCTCCGCTGTCGCCGAGCCGAACCGCCTGCGCTCTGACAGAAACACAGGTTGAAATCAAAATCAGCAGAATCAGATCCGCAGTCAGCAGGGCAACAAGCCTCCATCTTTTTCTTGTTTTTTCATTCATTTTTTCACCCCCAAAGCTTATTTTTTTATCCTCAATCGGGTTTATTACAGATAAAATATTGCCTGAGAGAATAACGAAAAATCGGCAGAAAATCCGCCGATTCGGTTTTGTTCGATAAAGAATTAATATTCGCTTGTTTATTCCAATCGGGAAAATCCGAAATTGTGCCGTAATAAATTCCTCAAAAAGCACAATATGTTGATTTCTTTCGCCGTTTAGTAACTATTCACTAAAAAAAATTCCCATTTGCCGTAAAAAGTTGTTGACAAATTTCAATAATTAGATTATTATTAATAACAAGAGGATTCAGAGAGGTATAACGAAGTGCCGAATCAGAAAAATTTACCGACCGAGGAGGAGCTTGCGGTTCTTGCCGCAAACGGCGACGATGAGTCAATGGCTCTCCTGATTTCAGCCGTTACTCCGATTGCAAAAGCAAAAGCAATCAGCTTTGCAACGGTTGGAATTTCCGACGAGGATTTGCTTCAGGAGGGTATGCTCGGCTTTCTCGACGCAGTCAGGAGCTTCGACCCTTCAAAGGAAATTCGCTTTCGCACTTTTGCCGAAACCTGCATTCATAACCGTATCGTCTCCGCCGTGCGTGTTCATTTTAACAACAAAAACGCCGCTCTCTCAAACGCCCTGCCGTTTGAGCCCGAGACAGCCGATATCGGCGATTCAAATGCTGACCCTGCAAACATAATTACCGAAATGGATGAATCCGAGCATCTCGAAAATATTCTTTTAAGCGGTCTTTCCGAGTTTGAAAAGCAGGTTGTTAATCTTCGCCTGCAAAACAACGATTATTCTCAAATCGCTTCAGCTCTCAATTGCAGCAAAAAGGCTGTTGACAACGCTTTGCAGAGAATCAGAAAAAAGATGCGCAAAAAACTCAATAAATAATTACTCCTCCCGGAGTAAAAATATGCCCCCGTAGCTTAAAGCAGAGCGTTGTATAACAAAGGTGGCGGTGCGATTCCGCCCAAGGGCGAAAAAATATTTCAAGCGAGGTTAAAAACAATGTACGAAGACAAAACTCTCATCTGTAAGGAATGCGGCAACGAATTCGTTTTCACAGCCGGTGAACAGGAGTTCTATGCCGAAAAAGGCTTTGTAAACGAGCCCCAGCGCTGCAAGGCATGCCGTGACGCACGCAAGAATGCTGCCCGTGGCGAGCGTGAGTGGTTCGAAGCTACCTGCGATTCCTGCGGTGGAGTTGCAAGAGTTCCCTTTAAGCCGCGTGAGGACAGACCTGTTTACTGCAGCGAGTGCTTCGCAAAGAAACAGCAGGAGCAGGAATAATCTAAAGCTCTAATTTTCGCTTAAAGAAACCCCCTCGGAGATTCCGAGGGGGTTTGAACTTTTTTATTTACCCACAACAACATTGTATCCGACTCTGACTTTGATTTTCGGCTTGGATTTTCTGCGCTTTTCGGGCAGTTCAACCGAGGTTGAGCCGTAACGGAACGCCTCTTTGAGAGCAGATGCAAACTCCGTATTTTCTTCAAAATTCTTTGTATCAAGCGGCTTTGACCATTTTTCGCCGATTGTTTCGTCGCTGTCGCAGGCAAGGTCGGCTTTTTCGGCTTCGCCGCCGAAAAGAAATGCGGATTTAAGTCCCCTGCCCTTGTAATCGCCTGCAAGCCACGAAACGCCGATGTCATTCAATGAGGTTAACGCTCTTGAATAATCTCCGTCGGAGCGTAGTTTGCAGACAACGAACGGTATTCCGCCCTGCTGAAACGATTTAATCTGCTTTTTCATCGATTCGGTTTCAAAAGAGGTGTGGAAATGCGAATAAACGCCGAACGCAAAGTTCCTGTCGCCGAAATCTCCGCCGGACGGCAGAGAATCGAGCGTATTCGCCGCCTGCAAAATCATTATATGCCGCTCGTCAACGCTCCGAACGGCTTTATAAAGACGGCGGTAGAATTTTTGAAGCATGTCAAGCTTCGATTCCCAATCCGCAACCCTGTTCAGCGGTCGGTTGAGCAAATCATAGGCGGCAACAGCGGGCTCGTCACGGTAATGAGCGGCAATCTGAAGCCACAGCCTGATCGCCGCATTTCTCGCTTCAAAGCCTGCCTTTGACGAATCAAACAGCCTGCATTCATCGTCCTTGCCGCAGGCGGAATCCGTGTTCTGATAACCGGGAGCGGAGTGAAGCTCAAGGATAACATAAATACCCGCTTTTTTGCATTTTGAAATAATAAAATCAAGCCTGTCAAAGTCGATATCGTCTTTGCAGGTTTCTTTTTTGCAGAGAATATCGGCTCTGAGCGGAATCCTGACGCAGTTTGCCCCGAGCTTGCGGAGATATTTAATGTCGGAGGGCGAAACGAAGCTTTCGTTATATTTTTTGATAAGCTCTTTCGCTCCGTAGCTTCCGAATCGGCTCTCGAGAGCGAGAAAAACATCACGGTTTTTCATGGGTGAATCGCCCGTGAAATAGAGCAAATCGTCATTGAGGTTGATTCCTCTGAGAATGACAGGTTCGCCGCATTCGGAAATAAAGCCGCCGTTTTCACTTCGGAGAAAATCTCCGTTGGAAATGGGTCGGCGAGCCGTCGCTCTGATATAGCCCAAAACGGCGGGAGCGGCAGCGGCGGCGGCTCCTGCGGCACAGCCTGCTATCATTATTTTTTCGTTATCTGTCAATGCCGACACCTCTTTTTACGATTAAAAATAATTACGATTAAGCACAAAACGATAATCCCCGACGCCGCACCGAGGCAGTCGGTGAACCAATCAAAAAGGCGGCACGCCCGCCCCTCAACAAAAAGCTGGTGTATCTCATCGCTTGCCGCATAAACGGCGGCGATAATCAGGGCAAGAAACGGGCGGAAGTAACCGAACGAGAACCGCAGAGCGATGAACAGCAGCACCGCAAGCCACGTGAATTCAAGAAAATGAGCGCCCTTGCGAATGATAAAGCTGCTCAGCGGCAGGTTGAAAAATGCGGCGAAAAGGTCGCTTTGATTTTGAGATTCTCCACCGCTTCGTGAAGAAAACCAAAATATCGCTCCCATGCAGGCGGCAACCGCCGCCCATGAAAGGCAGATTGCAAATTTATTCCGCTTCATCAGTCAAACCTCTTTGCGCCGATGAAAGAAACCGTGCTTTCCGAGCCGCAAATGGTTATGCCCTCAACCTCGTCTGAGCAGACAAACGAGCTTGAACGGCCGTAAAGCGGGTAGAATATTCCCTGCTGTAAAATAAAACTCTCAGCCGTGAAGCATCCGCCGATAAGCTCCTGCTTATCCTCAACGGTCAGCAGACGGTCAATAATGGCTGTATATTCTTCAGAAGAAAATCTGAATATTCCGCCGTCTCTGAACGAAGCGAAAAAGTCAACGGCGTTGTCATAGGAGCTTTCAACGCCCGTCAGAGCAATCTGATAATTGCCCGAATTCACGGCGTTGGTTATCTCCTGCGGCGTTTTTATCTCAACGGTAATTCCGAGATTGATTCCGAGAGTTTTCTGCCAAATCTGAAGCTGATTACGGACTGCCGAATCGAGCCATTCGGGGCAGAGCACGGTCAGCGAAACCTTGCCGACCGAAAGCTCGCTCAGAGCGTCGTTCCAATATTCAGCGGCGGCGGTCGGATTGTTTTCGACCTTCGGGGTCTGCGAACCTATCGTTTTACGGTAGTTTTCGCCGCCCGAGGTGCAGTTCATCGGCACAAATCCGCTTTGAGGAACGGCATTTTCAAGCTCGACGAACAAGCTGCGGTCAATCGACGAGCACAGGGCAAGCCTGAGATTTGCATTTTTCAGCAAGGAATCTGAGCAGTTGAAGCTGAATCCGAAAACTGAATTCGGATTTTCCTTTATCACAACCGAATTTTCGGGAACAACGCAGTCGGGCGGGAGCAGAGCGGCGCTCACCGAGGATGCGGCAAGCTCCTTGCCGATTGTGTCCGAGCTGAAATCAAAGCTGAAATTGACCGAGAGGGGCAAAACCTCCTGCTCGCCAGCATAATATTTATTTCTTTTTATCGTTAAAGAAGAATCCATTGCCCATGAGCTGACATAAAACGGCCCGTTGCAGAGAATGTGGCGGTTGCTCAGCCCGTATCTGCCGTTCATGGCGTTGAAAAATTCCTCGTTGCAGGGCATGAACACGCTCTCGGTGAGCCTTTGCAGCATGTCGTCGCACGGCTCTTTGAGATTGATTATCAGGGTGTTATCATCGGGAGCGGTAACTCCGAGAGTTGAAACATCCGCCTCGCCTGCATAAATCTCTGCGGCGTTGACGATTGAAAACAGCCGATGTGCGCTTGATGACGAAATCTGCGGAGAAACGGCACGGCGCATGGCAAAAACAAAATCGTTCGCCGTCACCTTTTCTTCGGAGAATTTCTTATAAAAATCCTCGCCGAATTCATTTTTGAGCGCAACGGAGCAATACCATTCCGTGCCCTCTTTGAGCTTGAAGGTATAGGTCAGCCCGTCGGGGGAAATGCTCCAGCTTTCGGCGATTCCGGGGATTATCTCACCGTCGCCCGAAAGGCGCACAAGCCCCTCGAACACATTGTTTATTACGATATGAGCCGAGGTATCCTTGGCGTATTGCGGGTCAAGGGTCTGAGGCGAACCGCTGAGCGAATAGGAAATTGACTGATTTATGCCTCGGCTTGCACATGAATTGAGCGAAAAAAGAATAATAACCGTCAGAAATGCGGCAAGAAAACGCTTCATTTGTTTTCCTCCATCCATTTTGCAAGCTGCTCGGCAAGAGGATTGACGGCGGTTTTTTGCTTTGCCTGCTGCTGCATATATTTCGCAACATCTCTTTTGCCTGCGCCTGCGCTCTCTTTTCTTTTTTCAAAATCGGAAAGTTTTTCTCTGTAGCCGCAAACGCAGAAGAACGATTTTTTGTCGCCCTCTCCTCTGAGTTCAAGCTTTTTGTGGCATTCGGGGCAACGGGCGTTGGTAACAACGGAAATGCTCTTGCGATAGCCGCATTCTCTGTCCTGACAGACGAGCATTTTGCCCTTTTTGCCGTTGACTTCAAGCAGATATTTGCCGCACTCGGGGCAAGGCTCACGGGTCATGTTATCGTGCCTGTATTTTGCCTCGCTCGACTTAACGCTGCTGACAAGCGAGCTTGCATATGCCCGCATTTCCTCGATGAATTTTGCGCTGTCTGCGCCGCCTTTTGCGATAAGCGAAAGTCTCTGCTCCCATCGGGCGGTAAGCTCCGCCGATTTGAGGTCGGGCGGCACGATTTCAATGAGCTGTTTGCCCTTTGAGGTCGGGAATATTTCTTTTCCCCTGCGCTCAACGCAGAAGGAATCAAAAAGCTTTTCAATTATATCCGCTCTTGTGGCGGGAGTGCCGAGACCGCCTGCGGTTTTAAGGGCGTCCTTGAGCGAGCCGTCGTCAACCTGACCCGTGGGGTTCTCCATTGCGGAGAGCAGGGTGGCTTCGGTGTATCTTGCGGGCGGAGCGGTTTTGCCCGAGCAGATGCGTATACCCCTCGGAGTTACAGACATGCCCTGAGTCAGCGGCGGTAACTGCTGAGAAGCAAGGTCATCGGAATCGCCCTCGTCATCGGCAAGCGAAGAATCATAGAGCGCTTTCCAGCCTGCCGATTTGACAGACTGACCCTTGGCATAGAATTTTCTGCCGTTCACCGTCACGGTGACCTGAACCTCGTCATATTCAAACGGTGCGCTCAGAACCGCAATGAAACGGCGGACAACAAGGTCATAAATATGCCGCTCCTCACGGGAAAGCTTGTTGAGGTCAACATATTGCTCCGTGGGAATTATCGCATGGTGGTCGGTAACCTTTGCATCGTTAACGATATATTTAAGCGGTATCGGCTTTGAACGCAGAACGGCGTTTGCGGCGTCCTTGTAAGGCCCTATCGCAATGGCTTTCAGCCTTTCGGGCAGGGTTGCCGCAACATCCTTTGTAATATATCTTGAATCCGTTCTCGGATAGGTCAGAAGCTTGTGGGTTTCATAAAGGCTCTGCATGAGCGAAAGAGTCTGCTTGGCTGAATAGCCGTATTTTTTGTTGGCGTCACGCTGAAGCTCCGTCAGGTCATAGGCGGCGGGCGGTGCTTTGAAACGGTAAACCTTTTTGACCTCGGAAAGCGTTCCGCTCTTGCCCTTGACGCTCTCGGCAACCGCTTTTGCGGCGGCTTCGTCAAAAAATCTTGCCTGCCCTTTTGAATCCTTATACAGAGCGGAAAATCCGTTGAAATCCGCTTTGACGGTGTAAAAATCCTTGGGTCTGAATTTCAGAATTTCCTCCTCACGGCGAACGATCATCGCAAGGGTCGGAGTCTGAACTCTGCCTGCGGAAAGCTGGGCGTTGTGCTTGCAGGTCAGCGCACGGCTGACATTAAGCCCGACAAGCCAATCCGCTTCGGCTCGGCATTGAGCGCTTCGGTAGAGATTGTCATACTGAGAAGCGGGCTTCAGAGAAGCAAATCCCTCCTTTATCGCCTTGTCGGTCTGCGAGGATATCCAAAGCCTCTGCATGGGCTTTTTGCAGTTCGCTTTCTGAATAATCCAGCGTGCAACAAGCTCTCCCTCACGCCCTGCGTCGGTTGCGATAACGACTTTATCAACCTCGGAGCTGCCGAGCAGAGAGCTGACAGCCTTGAACTGCTTCGAGGTCTGACCGATAACAACCAGCTTCATGCGCTTTGGGAGCATGGGCAAATCCTCCATGCGCCAGGTTTTGTATTTTGCATCGTAAGCCTCAGGGTCGGCAAGGGTCACAAGATGACCGAGCGCCCAGGTGACAATATATTTATCGCCGATTATACAGCCGTTTCCGTTCTTTTTGCAGCCCAGAACACGGGCGATATCCCTTGCAACTGACGGCTTTTCGGTTAAGACAAGAGTTTTTGCCAAAATATTCTCTCCGTTTCTTTTACGGGGCGGCTTCTGAACTGCCGCCGACTTAATCTATTATTCCAAATTATATGATAACAAAATCACGGCAATTCAATTTTCCGAATTGCAATAATAGAAAAATTTTACAGAAAAAAGCCGCCCGAAGCCGAAGCCCCGAAGCGGCAATAATCAGTTATGCGGATTATTTGAGAATATTTCTCTTTTCCTTTCTCTTTTTGACAGCTTTTCTGATAATCAGAATTACGGCAACCGCAACGGCGGCAATCGGAATAATGATGGGAAGCCCGCCCACAAAGCCGACAACAAAGCTGCGGAGCCATTCGCCGACTGCCTTGATATTGTCGGAGAAAGCGTCCTTGATTTCCGACCAAAGAGTCGGCTTGCTTTCGCTCACACGCTCAACCTCATTGATGTTCAGCGTAACGGTGCTGAAGCTGACACGGTTTTTGAGCACATTGAGCTGTGAGGTGTAGGAATCAATCTGATAATTGACCTCGGAGAGTCTCTCCTGAATTGCAAGCACATTTTCAAGCGATTCCGCTTTTTTGAGCAAGCCCGTGAGGGTCTCTTTCTCCGCTTTAAAGGAATCTATTCTGCTTTCAAGGTCAACATATTCAAGGGTTACATTCTGGATTTCTTCGCTTTTGTTGGTGATTTTTCCGTTTTCGCCTGCCGAGGTGATGAATTCTTCAAGCTTTTCGGCGGGAATACGGACAACATAATTCGCATATCTGTTTGAATCCTCATAAAATCCCATATTCGACTCGGAGCTTTCAACATAGCCGCCGAGCGAGGTTACGCTCGCTTTCAGGGCAGAAATATATTTGTCATACTCCTTGGTCTGAACATTGAGATATACGGTTTTGATGATTTTTTCGTTTTCGGTGTTGACTCCGTTCCCGGAAGTAACCTCGCCCTTTGAATTGCTTTGTTCTGTAGCGATTTCGTCGGAAGTTAAATTTACAAAGCCGTTATCCGCCGACAAGCCGTCAAAGCCGTCGCTCTTTGCGCTTGCTCCGCAGGCGGCGAACAAAACGAGCATGAGCAGAATGAGTAATATTGCCGATATTTTTTTCATGGATATCACCTTTCTTTTTTTGAATTATTATAAACGCCAATGGCGGCGCTTGATGCCGGTTTTATTCGGGACGGGCAACCCGTCCGAAAAAATGAAGAAATGAAGTGTGCCTGCGGCACATGAAGTTTTTGCTGTCGC
>JBJEQD010000069.1:0-2233 GCA_051881575.1 Acutalibacteraceae bacterium
GAGCGAGAGGCTGACGAACGATGAGCTTGAGGGTTTCAAGACCGAAATAATCGTCTATATCTCTGTCATTGATTGTGATTTTGCCTGTGCCGGCATAAACACGGACTCTGGCAACCGAGCTCTTTCTGCGGCCTGTGCCGTAGAAATAAGGATTTGAATCGTACATTATTTATAGCCTCCCTTTCTTAAAATTCCCATGCTTCGGGCTTCTGGGCAGCATGAACATGCTCTGCGCCTTTGAATACACGAAGTCTGGTGAGTGCCTTGCGGCCGATAACGGTATCGGGAACCATGCCTTTAACGGCAAGAGTCATTGCGAAATCGGGTCTTGTCTTCATAAGAGTGCTGTATTTAACCTCTTTGAGATGGCCGATATAGCCGGTGTGATGATAATACATTTTCTGATCAAGCTTTGCGCCGGTCAGAACTGCCTTTTCAGCGTTGATGATGATAACATGATCGCCGCAGTCAGCGTTAGGGGTGAAAATGGGCTTGTGCTTGCCTCTGAGAAGCTTTGCAGCTTCAGCAGCAACTCTGCCCATCGGCTTACCTGCTGCATCAAGCACATACCACTTGCGGGTGATGTCGCCCGCTTTAGGCATATAAGTTGACATAACTTTTCCTCCGTTTATTTTTTTCGTGCTTGCATATCTTATCACACCGGCGGAAATATGTCAATAGGTTTTTTGAATTTTTTAATTTACATTCTGCAATCTCTCGTTTTCTCGTTTTTTCTCGTGTTTTCGGTGCAAAAGCTCACTTGCGATTTACAAAAAACTTTTTTAAAACAGCGGTTATTTCTCTCCGATTGACAATTCTGACAAAAAACAAGGATGAAATTTACAAAAAATTTTCAAACAAATTTAACCTTTCATGTTAACTTTTATCAAATTGTATGTTATAATAATAATCCGAGTGAAAAATTATCGTTTTCTGCCTTTTTCGGGCAAATTTGAGATATATAAAGGTGATTACTGTGGGCGACAGAAAGAAAAAATCGGGCGGCTTCGAGGATATCTCGAGCTACAGCAAGCCGACCGGTTTCAAAAACAGATTAAAATATTTCTTTACATTTAAATTTAAACCGTTTTTTCTTAAAAATCAGAAGCGCAACTTAAAAGCGATTCTCAGCATATTTATCTGCCTTGTTATCGTCGTTTGTGCCGCAGGCGGCGCATATCTGAGAAAGGTGCTTTCCCTCATCAACCACGATGCGGGCGATTTCGGCAACCCCGACCTCACCTTTGTCGGAGACGCTGACGACGACCTCAACGAAACCTATAACACAATCTCCGACATTGCAAGCGCAAACTCAATCAAAGAGCTGCTGCGCTCCTGGGCAACCAACAACGGCGAAAAGCTTAACAGCAAAAAGGTTATCAATGTTCTGCTTATAGGCGAGGATCAGGAGAACGGCTCTCACCGTTCGGATTCGACCCTCCTGCTCTCCGTCAACACAAGAACCAAAAAAATAACAATAACCTCCTTCCTGCGTGACTCCTACACCTACATGAACATTAACGGCAGCGAGAGATTCGACAAAACGAACCATTCATATGCCTGGGGCGGCGCAACGAAGCTCATGGAGGTTATCTCGGACAACTATAAGATTCAGATTGATAAATATGTCACCATCGACTTTGAGTCATTCGTCAAGGCAATCGACGCTCTTGGCGGCGTTTCCGTTCCGATAACTCAGGCTGAAGCGGATTTCATGAACAGAACGACGAAATGCAAAGGCTTCACAAGCGGCGACAATGTTCTGCTTGACGGTCAGCGTGCCTTGATTTATGCAAGAATCAGAAAGCTTGACAGCGAGGTTGAGAGAACGAGGAGACAGCGTGAGGTTATAAGCTCCGTAATCAGAAATGTCAAAGCCTCATCGCTGAGCGATCTTAACAATGCTATTGAGACCTTCCTCCCCTATGTCACAACCAACTTTAAATCAAGCGAAATTCTTTCGCTCGGCACTCAGGCACTCAGCAACGGCTGGCTGAAATATGAAATTGTCAGCATGGTTGAGCCGTCCGAGGAATTACGCTACGGCGTTGACCATTTCAGGACTTATTCATACAGCGATTTGTTCGTCTGGATTGTTGATTATATCAAGGCGGCAAGAGAGCTTCAGCTTGCGCTTTACGGTCAGACAAACATTGAAATCAACCCTGCAACTCATATTTCGGCTATCGACCTTGCCAAGGGTTCGGCAAGCTCCGGCTCGGACGATTATAAC
>JBJEQD010000070.1:0-8971 GCA_051881575.1 Acutalibacteraceae bacterium
TTTTATTGATTTCGTGTATATTCAAATTATTCTCCTGCGGCGAATCGGTTCGTCGAGGACGCCGAACCCTACGAATTTATCGTGAATTTGTGCGTTTTCAAGCGGGCGAACGCAGTTCGCCCCTACCGTGTTGACGATGATTTCTGCTGTTTTCCCGGAACGCTGAGGACAGCGTTCCCTACGAAAAAATGTTATTTTTCAACAAATTTGCATTGCAAGCAGACGGCGGGAGCAAGCCCCCGCCCTACCATGGATACTTTAAAATCCGTTATTTCTTCATTTTGGGACGATGTGGTCATCGTCCCCTACAAATAGGGATTTGGGTTGACACCTCATCTGCCTCGTTCCTCGGCACCTTCTCCTCAAGGAGAAGGCATACAAAACAATCAGCTTTTGCGGAGTTTTTCGGGCAGCCGCATGGGCTGTCCCTACGAGGTTACCAACGACTTCTGTTTTCATTTTCTTATCGCCTTTCTGCTCCTTATCGATATTCAGAAGTCCTTAAGCATCATATATTCCTCATTTTCTTTTTACAAATCGAATTCCGTAAATCTTTTATAAAACTCTTTGTTTGACAGTTCAAAGAATTCCAAAGGAGTTGTTTCTGAAGGCAAATTAATTCTTTCTGCGGTTGAATACCAAATCAAATATTTTTCAAGCGGTATTTCATTTTTGACTTTTAAATGCTGTCCGTCTCGCAGCAGCAGTCCGTCATTTGCAAGCTCTTTTGCATTCAAATAGAACCTACAGCCTGCCCGATAAGATTGGTTGGGGTTAATATCAATTCTCCCCTTTTCCTTTGAAGCAACAATTATCTCGTTGTTTACTCCGACGGGAGAAAGCATTACATAATTCGAGAAATCTTCAATATCACCCAGCAAGCTACCTATCGGTTTTTCTTCAAAGCTATCTTTTTGCCTTTTCAGCATATTCCAACACTTTATTGAGCCGTCTGTTAAAATTTCTTTATACGCTTCAAGTGTGGTCGTATGTACCACAACCGACGGTTCATACTCTCTTAATGCTTTTTCATTATATATATGATTTCCATATAAGAAACAAGCCGATTTCATGTCGTTTTCCGATACATCAAGAATCAGCTCCGTTTTTGTATTTTTATAGAAACCGATCATATCACACAAGTCATAATACCAATATTCATAATGCTTGCTGATTCTGACCGTATATATTGAATCCTCCAAACCGCAAAAAGAGTTATACTCTTTTGAATCGGTCAACATACATTTAATTTTCATCATATCTCTTTTACACAGTATTTTATCGGTTTTTCGATTATTATTCTTCGGAATAGACCATATAGTAATTATGTATTTTCTCGCTTTTGAAATAAGTATATTTGACTGTTTTGAAGCCGAGTTTTTCGTATAAGGCGACATTATCGGGGTTCTGGGTTTCAAGGCCGAGCTTGTAGCCCTGCGGAACAAGCTCCTTTATGCCCTGCTTTATCAGCTTTGTCGCAATGCCCTGACCTTGATACTTTTTATCGACAAAAACGGGAGAAATCAGGAGAGTGTTATCGTCAAAAACCTTTGCGTCAAGGTGGCTGTAGGCTTTCAGCGTTCTGACGGTTGAGGGCAAATAATAAACGAGGAATACCCAATTCGGGCAGGCAAGGAATTCTGCCGTTGTGTAATTGTTTTTGGCGTCACGCCACACGCACAGCCCACGGTTTTCCTCGTCAACGCAGACAAAATCCTTTCCGTTTGAGGAGCTGAGGCGTTCAAGCATGAAATGATAAACAAATTTCTTTCTTTTTTCTTCCGATTTTGTCGCATAGGCATGAACGGGGTCGTTAACATAGCTTTCCGCCGCCATTCTTGCAAAATATTTCAGAGTTTTTCTGTCCATATTCATCTTTTCCATGCTTTTTCTCCTTTTAAGGGTGAATTGTATTTTTTATTTCGTTTATTCTTAACTCAACTATTTGTTTAAGAAACGGTAAATCTTCGTAACTTGGATTATCAACTCGAAAAGTACAGACGCATACATCGTTGAATTCCCGTCCGAAAACTACTTTTCTCTTTCCGCCGCACGAGCCGCAATGACCGCAGTGATCAATATGTTTCCATGCACATTCTTTTATTTTATCATCAAAGTCATTTTTTTCAAAGCTTCCCGATTTTATATCGTCAGACCAAACTGTCCATAAGTTTTCAGGCTCATCGGGGTCTTTAATAGAGATAAAGCATATGCACTCGTCATTGTACTTTATCCAATAGTATATTTTGTTTTTCCAGCAATCGCAATTATCCTTATAAAATGTTACATTGTTTTCTTCAAGAAAACCGATAAAATCAAGAGAAACTTTTTGTTCCTCAGGTGACAGTTCCTTTAGAATATAATCTTTTATGTTATACTTGGACATTCTCACACCTCGTCGATTGAAAACAATTATTAATAGTGCAAAATGCAGCCCGCTGTCAGAATCATTCCGAACGGCGGACTGTGTTCTGCTTTTTCGGGTTTTTATTCTTTGAATCGGTTTTTGATTTCTTCAAAGACTTCAACTATCTTAAAACGCATTTCATATTTCGGGCTGCTCTGAACGAGCTTTGCACCTTCGCTGCCGAAAACCGCATCAAGCTCCGTCTTTTCGGCTGCGGCAGGCAGACAAAGCGGCGGGAACATCACGCACCACCAATTATGCCCCTCACCTTTACCGAGAATGACTTTCAGCGCAAGGTATTCGCCCGCAGGCATTGTGAAATTTTCGTAGGTGCGGGTTGAAAAATATTCTTTCACAAGGCAAATCCGGGCTTTATAACCAAAGCCGTTTTCGGCAAGCACGGCGTTCGCCGTTTCGATAAGCTCCGATTTTTGCGAATTGAGAATATCTGCGGCGTTATCGACATTCACCGCCCCGGAAAACATTTCTTCTCCGCAGTTCAGGAGCGCATCACGCACGGCAAGCTTGACCCGCTGATCCTCCTCGCTGTCGGAATTTGCAAGAATATGAAGCCGCACGACTTCTTCTCTGACCTCGCCGCATCTGAGTCCGAAGCCGACCGCCGAAACGATTATTGACAGCACAAGCCCCAGAGCCACCGAAATTTCAATTATGTTGCTTTTTTTCATAAATAAAACCGTCCTTTATTTGATATGCAAAGCTGCAAATACATTCTTGGACGGTTTTTTCGGATTTATTCGTTCGTTTCGGGATTTAGGCCGCCTATCTCGTTGCGAGCCTTGAAAACATAGCCGTTCTGGCTGAGAATATCAATATGCGAAAGCGCTTCGCCCGTTCCGAGCGCAACGCAGCTGAGCGGGTCGTCGGCAACCGTCGTTTTAACTCCGGTTTTTTTCTGAATCATCTTGTCGATGCCCTGAAGCAGAGCGCCGCCACCCGTCAGATGGATGCCCGATTCGCAGATATCCGACGAAAGCTCGGGCGGAGTCAGCTCCAGAACCGAACGCACCGCCTCGCCTATCGTTTCAAGGTGAGGGCGCATGGCAAGATAAGCCTCGGTTGAGCTGACCTCTATGCTGACAGGCATATTCGTTATAAAATGCTTACCTTTGACGGTCATACCGAGCTCAACATTCCTGAGATTTGAACAGCCGATCTGCTTTTTGATTATCTCTGCGGTTTTCTCGCCTATTATGACATCTCTTTCCCGCCTTATCTGCCTGACTATTGCTTCATCGAGCGCATTCCCCGCAGTTTTGACCGAACGGGAAACTGAGATACAGCCCATTGTTATAACCGCAATATCGGTTGTGCCGCCGCCGATATCAACAATCATCGTGCCGACAGGGCGGTCGCTTTTCAGCCCTGCTCCGAGCGCAGCGGCAAGCGGCTCTTCAATCAGACATGCTTTTGCCGCTCCCGAGGAGGTTACAAGGTCAAGAATCGTTCGCTTTTCAAGGCTTGTTGCCATTGACGGAACGCAGACGACAACATTCGGCTTGAAAACCATGTTTTTGCATATTTTTGAAAGGAAGAAACGGAGAATATGCTTCGTTGCCGTGAAATCCGAAACAACGCCGTGTTCCATGGGCTTTACAACCCGAATTGAATCGGGATTTTTGCCGAGCATCTCCCAAGCCTTTTTGCCAACGGCAATCAGCTTTCCGCTTTCCTTTTCATAGGCGGCAACGCTGGGTTCGGACATAACAATTCCCTTGCCCTCAACAAAAACGACAATGGAGGTCGTTCCGAGGTCAATTCCTATATTTGTGCCGAGCATTGCATCACCGTCCTTTCGGAATTATTATTTATTATCGCTTTGTTTTTCCGTTAATCTGCTTTTTGTCAGCGCAGTTGTTACGCAGTAAATCTCTTTCGCTCCGTAAAGCCAGAGCATTTTTGAGCATTCATTCAGAGTTTCGCCCGTGGTTGAAATATCATCGCAGAGCAAAACGGTTTTATCCCTGACCGATTCCGCATCGGCAACATCAAACGCTCCCGTCAGGTTGCCTTTTCTCAGATAATAGCTCAGCCCGTGCTGTTTTTCGGTTTCATAAATCTTTTTGAGAACGCCTGCTCTGTATTCAATGCCGAGCTCTTCGGCAATCCCCTTTGCAAGCAGGGCGCATTGGTTATATCCCCTGTCTTTGATGCTTTTTGCCGTCATGGGAACTTCGGTTATATAATCAAAATATACGCCGCCGAATCTTTCTCTGACCGTTTTTGCCGTTTCCGAGCTGTACGCTCTGTAATTATCGGGGCTTTTTCTGAATTTGAAGGCATGAATACCAGTTCTGACAACTCCCGTAAAATAAAACGGGGCGGCAAGGCGTTCAAAATACATTTCAGCCTTTTTGCAAGAGCAGTTTTCTTTTTCTCTGCCGCATTTCGGGCAGATTTCGCCGCTGATTCTCGGCAGAGAATTCATGCACTTTTCGCAGGCAAGTGAACCCGAAGCTATCGGAACTCCGCAATAGGCGCATCTGTCGGGAAAAAGAGCCGAAAGGAGCGGAGCAAATATATTTTTCAATTTTCATCACCAAGCATAATAAAGCTTTTCAAAGCGGAATATCGCTTCGCCTTGCTGTTGTTGGCAACCATTCTTTCAACCGTATTTTTCGTGCCGACGAGAATCATCAGCTTTTTCGCCCTTGTGACGGCAGTATAGAGCAGGTTTCTGTAAGCAAGTCTGTCAACCACGCCGATAACCGGCATCACGACCGCTTCAAACTCATTACCCTGACTTTTATGCACCGTCACGGCGTAGGCATGTTCAAGCTCGGTTGCACACTCAAACGGATATTCCGCAAGCTTGTCATCAAAGCGTATATATAATGTATGGGCGGTCTCGTCGATTTTTTCGAGCATTCCGATATCGCCGTTGAAAATGCCGAGCCCCTCTTTTTCGCTGCTTGTCCATGAAATGTTGTAGTTATTCTTTGTCTGCATGAGCTTGTCGCCCTCACGGAACACCCTCTGACCGAGGTTATGCTCACGCTTATGCCTTGCGGGCGGGTTAAGAGCCGCTTGCAGGATTTTGTTGAGATTGACCGTGCCCGCTTCGCCTTTCCTTGACGGGCAGAGCACCTGAATATCTTCTGTCGGAGAATATTTATAAGCTTTCGGCAGACGAACCGAGCAAAGCTCGGAAACGGTCTTTGCCGCAGACTGAACGGAATTTCTTTCAAGGAAGAAAAAGTCCTTGTCGGTTCTGGTTATCTCGGGAAATTCACCGTTAACGATTCGGTGAGCGTTGGTTACAATCAGGCTTTCCATTGCCTGACGGAAAACCTGTTTAAGCTCAACCACGGGCAAAGCCTTTGAATTAATCAGATCATGGAGAACATTCCCTGCTCCGACGGGCGGAAGCTGGTCGGAATCGCCAACCATGACAAGCCGACAGCCTATCGGCAGAGCGTCAAGCAGGCTCGCAAAAAGGCTGATATCAACCATCGAAAGCTCATCTATAATTACCGCTCCCGAGCTCAGAGGATTTCTTCTGTTGCGCTGAAAGGTCGGTCTGTCATCGTTATCCCATTCAACCTCAAGAAGCCTGTGGATTGTCTGGGCGTCTCTGCCCGTAAGCTCGCTCATTCTCTTGGCGGCTCTGCCCGTCGGGGCGGCAAGCGCAACCTCAAGACCTCTGCTCTCAAAGACTTTCAGTATACCTCTTAAAGTTGTGGTTTTGCCCGTTCCCGGGCCTCCCGTGAGAATCAGCAGACCCTTCTCAACGGCAAGCCTGATTGCAAGGCGCTGCTGTTCATTAAAGCAAACGCCGCTGACAAGCTCGGCTTTGCCGATTTCATCCTCTATATCCTCAAGGCATTTCGGGGCGAACCGCTTCATAAACAGCACGGCGTTCGCCGCATTCTTTTCCGCATTGAAGAGGTCGGGCAAAAATATAAATTCTCTTGCGCCGATTGTTTCCGAAACAAGCTGTTTCTGCTCTATGAGAGCGTCAAGCTGAATTTCAACGGTATCGGCAGAGCAGCCGAGCAGCTGAGTGCACGGCGGCACAAGCTTTTCTCTCGGCAGGCAGGTGTGACCACCGCTGTAAAGATTATGGCGGACAACATAAACGATACCCGCCGCTATTCTGTATTCATCGGCAGGCTGAACCGGCAGAGCGCCTGCAATGCGGCACGCCTTTTCAAAATCTATTCCGATTCGCTCGCCGCAGAGCAAATACGGATTTCTCTCGACGGTCTCAACGGATTTTGAGCCGAAAATCTTATAAACTCTAAGACATTCCGCCGTTGTCATGCCGTATTTTTCAAGGGCTATCAAAGCCTCTCTTTCGGCGGCTCTCTTTATAAATTCTTTTGATATTTCCTCCGCTCTTGAAAGAGAAATTCCCTTTATCTCCGCAAGGCGGTCGGGGCGTGCTTCGATGATTCTGAAGCTGTCATCGCCGAATTTTTCAATTATTTTCTGAGCAGTTTTTTCTTTTATGCCCTTAATGATTCCGGACGAAAGATACGAAAGCATATCCGCCGCCGTTTCGGGCATTTCTCTTTTACAGCCCTCAATTTTGAACTGCTTGCCGAAGGTCGGATGAACCGTCCATCTGCCGCTGAGGGTCACTTTTTCGCCGCAATACAGCTCTCCGAGATTGCCCGTGGCAGTAAAAAGCTCACCGTCGCTTGAAAATTCAAGAACAGTGTAGCCGTTTTCGGTATTTCGGAATGTTATGTATTCAACAACACCCGTTACAGTTTCAAAATCTTCCATGCCGACCAAATATTTAATATAATTTAAGCATTGCGCCGAGAGAGCCTGTAAGCCGAGTTCTGTCATTTAAGGCAATCATCTGTCTACGCCCTGCGTTGCCGCAGGGCTTCAGCCACCCGTCGGAGTATCGTCGAGCAAACGCCGGAGCTTAAAGCTCCTCCTCCTGTCGGTGTTGCTTCGGATAGGGTTTGCAGGGCCGTGCGGTTCCCCGCACGCCGGTGAGCTCTTACCTCGCCTTTCCACCCTTACCTGCAAAAGCAGGCGGTATATCTCTGTTGCACTTTCCCTAAGGTCACCCTCGGCGGCCGTTAGCCGTTATCCCGCTCTGTGAAGCTCGGACTTTCCTCACGCAGCAAAAGCTGCCCGCAACTGCCCGGCTTTCTCAGCGCAAATACTCTATTGTATTTTAGACCACATCGGCGAAAAAGTCAAACAATTTAGTATAAAAGATTTGCAAATATTAAAATGTTTACATTTTCGGGGTTGTGTTAACCGGCGTGATGGTGTAAAATTATTAATCATTATTATATGAGGTAACCGATATGGAAGATATCTATATATCAAAAAGACGCAGAAACTCCGAGGATTTTGAAATCTATGACCTCGACCTGCCCTCGCCCGACCCTCTGCCCCCCGAGCCCGAGGATGAGCCTCCGAAGAAAAAGAAGAAAAGAAGAAAAAAACACCGCCTTTTAAAGACGGTGATATCGCTGATTCTTATTTTGATTCTGGCATTCGGCGGATTTGTTTTTCTTTTCGCCGCCGCATCGGGCTACACGAGAAACGACCTTGAAAAAAATGAATATATTTCTTCTTCTCAGCTTAAAAGCAGTCCGCTTGTTACCAACATTCTGCTGCTCGGCGTTGACGGCAGCGCAGAATCCTCCTCCCGCTCAGACTCAATGATTCTTGTTTCGCTTGATTATGCCCACAGAAAAATAAAGCTGACTTCATTTCTCAGAGACAGTTGGGTTGAGATTCCGTCAAAGGGCAAAAAAGCAAAGCTTAACGCCGCCTGCACCTACGGCGGACCTCAGCTTGTGGTTGACACAATCGAATATAATTTCGGCGTTGACATTGACCATTATGTTATGGTTGATTTTGACATGTTCACGAACATTATAGACAAGCTCGGCGGCATCGATGTTGAGGTCACCGAAAAAGAAGCAAAATACATTAACCGAACAACCCGACACACTATAGACTACGGCGAAAGCGTTCATCTTAACGGCGCTCAGGCTCTTGTCTACTGCCGAATTCGAAAGCTTGACACGGACTATATGAGAACCTACCGCCAGAGGAAAGTTATTACCGCACTTATCGGTCAGGCAAAATCTGCGGGAATCCCGAAGCTTTTTGAAGCGATGAAAGAAGTTTTTCCGCTGATTCAGACCGACCTTTCACCCGCCGAAATCACCGCCCTCGCTTTCAAAGGCGGAGTCAGCGTTCTTGCCTTTGACATTGAGCAGAACCGAGTTCCGATTGACGAGCATATGTATGCCGACACAATCAGCGGTCAATGGGTTGAGGTGCTTGACCTTGACGCCGCAAGCGAATATTTGCAGGAATATATTTATACGAATAATATTGTTGTTGAGGAATAAAAGCGGCGGGAGCAAGCCCCCTCACATAGAGCCAAAAGCAAATGTGTTGATTTGATTACCAATCCTCAGGCGCTATGCGCCAGCTCCTTTGCCAAAGGAGCCTATGCAGTCCGCCACGGTTTTGCAGATAAGCTTATTATTATAATGAAACTATCGCCTTGGGCTCCTTAGAAAAGGAGCTGCCCGTAGGGCTGAGGATTGATAAGTT
>JBJEQD010000071.1:0-2208 GCA_051881575.1 Acutalibacteraceae bacterium
AACGCAGTTCAGGCGAAAATAGACCGTTTTAAACCATATCGGGTTCGACTCACATCACCTTAAGCGGGAAAAAGCCAAGGGAGCCGTTGCGAAAACAGCTCCCGGAATGCACATCCAATTATCCGCAGAACAATTCGGAGCTTAAAGCATATTTATGAATCGGACTGCGGAAATAATATTATTCGCCTTTCATTTCAAGGAGTTTAACCTTGCCGTCATATGAAGCCTGGCTGACCTTGATTGAATCGGTGATTGCAGCTTTGATGTCGTCCTCGGTTGCGCCGAGCTCCTCGCTGTACTTTCTGTCAATGAAGAGGTTGATATCCATGATATCGGGAAGTCCGTCAACATCAATACCGCTCTGAATGCCCTTTGCGGCATATTCTTTCTTGACCTTGCCGAGACCCATACGCATCATCCAAGGTGCAACGCTGATGATCTTTCTGTTGTCGCCCATGCCTCTTGCGGCATAAACGATCTTGAGAAATTCCTTCCATGTCATGTTATACATGCTGATCGGCCATGCCTTTGCGCCCTTTGATTTCTCAGCGGCGCCGACGATAACCTGACCAACCTGGCGAACGGTCAGCATAGCTGTTCCGCCTGCGGGATACATGGTGAACGGAAGCTTATCCATCATCTTGATCTGCTCAATGAGGATAACCCAAACGGGCTTTCTGCCGGGCTGAGTGCCGAAGATATAGGGAAGCTCAAGAACTGAAACATCGAAGCTGTCATCAGCAAATGAGAAAGCAACGTTCTCCTGCTCGATACGGCTTCTGATGTAGGGATGCTTCTCGGTGAGCTTCATGTCGGGGCGTTCTTTGGCAAGATATGAGAAATATGAGCCGAGAACAACCGCATTCTTCATTCCGACCTCTTTGCAGAGGGGAAGAATCCTCTTGAGAGGAGCTATGTTATACTTGTAGTAAGCGTCGTAAACGGGAGCGGGGAACTCAACTCTTTCGTCAACGCCTGCGGCGAAAACGAAGCAGTCATAACCCTGCATCATGGCTTTGATTTCGTCATCCGACTTTTCATAGATATTGCAGAATTCAATATCCATTTCCTTGGGGATGGGTGCGCCTTCGGGAAGCGGGGGGAGAGCAACGCTCTTAACCTCATGGCCTCTCTCGATAAAGATTCTTGCCGCTTCGCAGCCGAGAAGACCTGTTCCGCCGATCATAAAGACTTTCATCAGATTATTCCTCCTAATCGAATAATTATTCCTTTATAATATATCTTTTATTTTAAGAATAGTCAAGAGAATACGGAAAATAAATTTAATTTATTTTACTGTTTTTCGGATTATTTTGAAAAAAATGACAGCTTTATTCTTTTTGTAACACAAAGAATATGCTTTGGCGTTTTCAAAACACCCGAATTATGTCGCATATCATTGAAATGCTTGTATATAAATTCAAGTCAAATAAACGCACTTATCCAAGTAGGGAACGCCGTCCCCGGCGTTCCGAGATGATATGCACGGCTTGCGAATAATTTGTATATTTCAAAACGGCGGGAGCAAGCCCCCGCCCTACCTTGAACCTATTACCTTTTACTTATTCACTATTCACTCAAAAATCAGCTTTTGCGGAGCAATTACAATCGGTCATAGGCGGAGCCTATCCTTAATTTGCGAAGCAAACTTCATTTTTGCTACAGCAAAAACTTCATGTGCCGCAGGCACACTTCATTCCTTCATTCCTCTTTCGCCGTCCTCAGCGTTCCGTTGGAATTTGGAGCGTTTTCACGGACAGCCGCAAGGGCTGTCCCTACGATTTATTTTTTCAATTTGTAGTGGACGATGCCTACATCGTCCATTCGCAATGCGAAAAATTATTCGCCCATGGCGAATTGGTTCGTCGGGGACGCCGAACCCTACGGAATTTTCGTGAATTTGTCATTTTTCAGGCGGCGACCGTAGGGGACGGGTCACCCGTCCCGCACAGAAAACATATCGCTCCTACGGATTTTCGTGAATTTCTGCGTTTTCCGGCGGGCGAACACAGTTCGCCCCTAACGGTGTTGCCGATGATTTCTGCTGTTTTCCCGGAACGCCGAGGACGGCGTTCCCTACTGAAAAATCGTTATATATCAACAAATACGACATGACAAACAGACGGCGGGAGCAAGCCCCCGCCCTACCTTGTACCTATTACCTTTTACTTCTTCACTATTCACTCAAAAATCAGCTTTTGCGGAGCA
>JBJEQD010000072.1:0-38254 GCA_051881575.1 Acutalibacteraceae bacterium
TCCTCAGGCGCTATGCGCCAGCTCCTTTGCCAAAGGAGCCGATGCCGTCAGCCACAGTTTTGCAGACAGCTTATTATTTATATTAAACTTTCGCCTTGGGCTCCTTAGAAAAGGAGCTGCCCGTAGGGCTGAGGATTGATTTAATTTTGTTTAAAGATTTTGATATTAAACGGCGGGAGCAAGCCCCCGCCCTACCTTGAACCTATTACCTTTTACTTCTTCACCATTCACTCAATAATCAGCTTTTGCGGAGCAATTACAATCGGTCATAGGCGGAGCCTATCCTTAATTTGCGTAGCAAACTTCATTTTTGCGAATGCAAAAACTTCATGTGCCGAAGGCACACTTCATTCTTCATTTTTTCAGTACGGGCGACCCGTCCCCTACGGTATTTCTGATGATTTCTGCTGTTTTCCCGGAACGCTGAGGACGGCGTTCCCTACCGAAAAATCGTTTTTTCAACAAATACGATATGAAAACCAGACGGCGGGAGCAAGCCCCCGCCCTACCTTGAACATCTTACCTATTACTTCTTCAATATTCACTTAATTAATCAATTTGAATCGGGCGAACGCAGTTCGCCCCTACCGTGTTGCCGATGGTTTCTGCTGTTTTATCGAAAAAACTTCAATTATCTTTATGCCCTACCATACATTCATTTACTTTTACCGAGTATAGAGGATATTCGCCGGAATCATAAGTAACCATATAACAGCATATGCGATTTTCGATGCTTAATCGGTTTCACGATATCCTTTCTTTTCTAAAATTTTGATTAACCGTTCATCAATATTTACATTGGGGTTATGTTTCTCTGCATAACTGCAAAGCTTTGAAAAAAGCTCGTTATGATGGCTCATGCACCATGTTACGGGAATAATCCACGGAACATTATTGCATTTCACCTTGACTTTGTATATTCCGATTATTGGCATAACGGTGGCGTCAAGTCTTAAAATATCCTCATATTTTACATAGAAAGACTTTACCCCTTTTCTTGGGATTCTGAACGAGTTAAATACAACATAATTATCATGGAACTCAACGAATCTGTTTAAATATTCCGGGCTGGCTAAAGACAAAAAAACAGTTAAGTATCCGGTAAGTGTAATCAACATTTTCTTTATCCACTTAATATCACCGTTTTTTGAATAGAAATACCAAAGCAAAACTACCGCCAACAATATTTCACCAAATACAAAAGATAGATATGCTGTTTTTGTGTATTTATATTTAGTCATTCAATTAATTCCTCCCATATATTTTGAAACTCCTTGAAATCATATGATTATTTACATCCCGAACACCCGAAAATACTTTCCTTGAGTTTACAGCCCGTCGGGGTGGCGGCGCAGCCGCCAAGGGCGGTTTCACGAAGCTCGGCGGGCATTCTTCTGCCGACACGGTACATGGCTTCAACCATTTCTGAAAACGGAACGGCGGATTTTATGCCGCTCAGAGCCGTTTCAGCGCTCGTGAGGGCGTTTGCCGCACCCGAAGCGTTTCGGCTCTGGCAAGGGGCTTCAACAAGACCCGCTATCGGGTCGCAGACAAGACCGAGCATGTTGCCTATCGCAATCGCCGCCGCATCAAGGCATTGCTCGGGTGTGCCGCCCATCATCTGAACCGCCGCAGCCGCCGCCATTGCCGAGGCCGCACCGACCTCCGCCTGACAGCCTGCTTCCGCTCCCGAAACCGAGGCGTTTTTCATCATCAGATATCCGACTCCCCCTGCGGCAAACAAGCCGTCAAGAACGGTTTCATCGGAAAGGTTAAATTCTTCTTCAAGCGCAAAAAGCACGGCGGGCACCACTCCCGACGAACCCGCTGTCGGAGCGGCAACGATAACGCCCATTGAAGCGTTGACTTCAAGCACGGCCTGAGAATAGATAAGCGCTTTTGAGAGCACTCCGCCGCAGATTGATTTGCCTGCGGCTCTTCTTTTTTCAAGCTTTTCAGCTTCGCCGCCTATCATTCCGCCGATTGACTTTGCCGACTTTTTAAGCGGCTCATGGGCTGAATGCCGCATTATTTCAAGCGATTTTTTCATTCGTGCTTCAACCTCCGGAAGCGGCATTTCGCCCTCTGTGCTCTCACGGATTTTCATTATTTCGGCTATGGTTTTGTTTTCTTTTTTGCATAATCCGAGCAATTCCTCGGCTGTATTAAAATCCATATTCTCCCCCCTCATCGGCGAATCATCATGGTATCGGTTATCGCCGTATCTTTTTTGATTTCGGCAACGATATCATCTTTTATTTCTTCATCGGATTCAATTATTGTGTAAGCAACGCCGCCCTTGGATTCACGGTAAACCCTCAAAAAAGCGATGTTGACATTACATTCGCTCAGAGCCGTTGTTATCCCCGCAACAACGCCCGGATGGTCACGGTGAACAACTATCAAAGCGTGGTATTCGCCGGTGAAAAGCACCTTAACGCCGTTAATCCTTGTCAGTCTTACTTTTCCGCCGCCGACGGATTCTCCTCTGACGGTTATCCTGCGCCCCGTTTCGCCAACAAGCTCGATATCGACCGTGTTGGGGTGAACATCGGTTTCAATCGTATCTGCGGAAAATGAAAAATCAATCCCCGCTTTTTCGGCAAGCTCGAAAGAATCCCTGATTCTGATATCGTCGGTTTCAAAGCCGAGGATTCCTCCGAGCAATGCTCTGTCGGTTCCGTGACCCTTATAGGTTCGTGCAAACGAGCCGTAAAGAGTGAAATTAACCTTTTTTATTTTCTCGTTCATCATTTTGCCCGCAAGCCTTGCAATCGAAGCCGCTCCGGCGGTGTGTGAGCTTGAAGGGCCGACCATATTCGGGCCTATTACTTCAAAAATGCTGATAAAAGCCATTGATTTTCTCCTATCCGTGCTGTTTGATTCAATTATATTTTAATCACGGCACATTGTCAATAAACATTAATCAGATTACAGGAGTTCGGCATATAATGACTGCGGAGGTGAAATTATGCCAAAAATATATTTAAGCCCGTCAACTCAGGAATATAATATTACCCTTTCGGGCAACAGCGAAGAATATTACATGAATCTTATCGCAAACGCAATGATTCCTTATCTCAGAGCAAGCGGAATCGGATACGGAAGAAACAGCCCCGATATGACCGCCCTATCCTCTGCGGAGCAGGCAAACGCAGGCGACTACGACTTTTATCTTGCCATTCATTCAAACGCCTCTCCCCCGCCGCTTGAAGGCAGAGTCAGAGGCGCAGAGGTCTATTATTATCCCTCGGGCAAGGATAATTACGAAACGGCAACGCTGTTTGCAAACAATTATAAAGAAATATATCCCCTGCCCGATTTCGTGAAAACCGTTCCGCTTGAAACGCTCATTGAGCTGAACAAAACGAGAATGCCTGCAATTCTGTTTGAGGTTGCCTATCACGACAATCCTCAGGATTTTGAATGGATGTCCGGGAATATCAATGAAATTGCAAAAAATCTTGCTCTTTCGGTTGCCGATTATTTCGGAGTTCCGTTCATTGAGCCGATGGTTTCTGTCATGGGAATAGTTTCGATCGGCTCAGGAAATCTTAATGTCAGAAGCGGCCCGAGCATTAACACGGACATTGTCGGCAAGCTGCAGAACGGAGATACCGTTGAGGTTCTTGAAAACGAAAACGATTGGTTCAAAATCCGCTCGGACGGTCTGTCAGGCTATGTCAGCTCAAGATTCATCAAAGCGTTGTAATTTTCATTAAAATACGGTATTATTCCACAACATCTTTGGATATTTTGCAGAATTACCCCAAAATACAAAAAAAGCCTTGATTTTTAACAAACTGTAAACTATAATGTAGTTATTATTTGTTAAATTATTTTTCGGATGTGATTGAAGTGGAGCTTTTAAAGAAAAAGATTCTCGAAGAGGGCAAAACAATCGGCTCTGATGTTGTTAAAGTTGATATGTTTCTCAATCATCAGATAGATGTGGAGCTTCTCTGCGAAATCGGCAAAGAGTTCCACAGGCTTTTTGCAGCCTCAAACATTAATAAAATTGTTACCATAGAAGCATCGGGCATAGGAATTGCGTGCATTGCCGCACAGTATTTTTCTGTGCCTGTTGTTTTTGCCAAAAAGGGCGCAAACCGAAATGTCGGCGACAATATCTACAAAGCCGATGTCTATTCGTTCACAAAGGGCATCACGACCACCATCGGCATTTCAAAGGACTACCTCGGCCCCGACGACCATGTTCTGATTATCGATGATTTCATGGCAAACGGCAAAGCCGTTCACGGCTTAATCAACATCATCAATCAGGCGGGCGCAACGGTTGAGGGCATCGGAATCGTTATTGAAAAAGGCTTTCAGCCCGGCGGCGACGCTCTGCGTTCGCTTGGCTACAGGGTTGAATCTCTGGCAGTTATTAAATCCATTGACAACGGAAAAATTGTCTTTGGTAATTAATAAATTATTTTTTGGAGGTAAAACAAAATGAAGAAGTTCACAAAAATCCTCGCAATTCTTCTCGCTCTCGTTTTCGTTTTCAGCTTTGCCGCTTGCGGAAAGAAGACTGCTGACGATGGCGAGACAACCGCTCCCACATCAGACGCCGCTTCCGAGGTTAAGGCTGACTATTCAAACATCAAGTTCGGCCTTATCTGCCTTCACGACGAGAACTCAACTTATGACAACAACTTCATAAGCGCTCTCAAGGAAGTTCAGCAGGAGCTCGGTCTTTCTGATGATCAGGTTCTCATCAAGACAAACATCCCCGAAACAGATGCTTGCCTTAACGCTGCTGAAGAGCTTATCGACGAAGGATGCAACATCATCTTCGCTGACTCATTCGGTCACGAGACTTATATCCTTCAGGCTGCTCAGGAGAATCCCGACGTTCAGTTCTGCCATGCAACAGGCACACATGCTCACGATGCAGGCGTTGCCAATTTCCACAATGCATTTGCTTCAATCTATGAAGGCAGATATCTTGCCGGCGTTGCCGCAGGTCTCAAGATTCAGGAAATGATCGATGCCGGAACAATCACCGCCGATCAGGCAAAGCTCGGTTATGTCGGCGCTTTCCCCTATGCAGAGGTTAAATCAGGCTATACATCATTCTTCCTTGGCGTTCGCTCAATCGTTGAATCAGCTACAATGGAAGTTGTTTACACAAACTCATGGTTTGACATTGCTCTTGAAAGAGAAGCTGCTCTCAAGCTTATCAATGACGGTTGCGTTCTTATCAGCCAGCATGCTGACTCAGAAGGCGCTCCCAAGGCTTGCGAAGAGAAGAATGTTCCCAACGTTGCTTACAACATCAACACAGCAAGCATCGCTCCCAACACCGCTCTTGTTTCTTCAAGAATCAACTGGGCTCCCTACTACAAGCTTGTTATCAACGCAGTAGCTAAGGACGAAAGCTTTGATAACGACTGGACAGGCGATATCGCTACAGGTTCGGTTGAACTGCTTGAACTCAACGATGCCGTTGCAGCAGAAGGCACTCAGGCAAAGCTTGACGAAGTTAAGGCTCAGTTTGAAGCAGGCACTCTCCATGTATTTGCTACCGACACATTCACCGTTGGCGGAAAGACTCTTGACACTTATCTTGCCGATGTTAATGATGACGGCACATTCACTGGTGAAACCGAGGCTGTTTCTGACGGTTACTTCCATGAAAGTGAATATCGTTCAGCTCCCTATTTCGATATTCTTATCGACGGTATAACAGAAGTTTAATTGCTTTTTCAAAGGGGCGAAGCGCTTTTGCTTCGCCCCGAATATTTGTTTTATTAGTTGAAAAGAGCGCATAGCAATATGCGTTGTTTTCAGAAAATAAGACGGAGGTAAACACATGGGAACTCCCGCTATTGAATTA
This sequence comes from Acutalibacteraceae bacterium, assembly GCA_051881575.1. GTDB lineage: Bacteria > Bacillota > Clostridia > Oscillospirales > Acutalibacteraceae > CAG-177. The sequence goes on from JBJEQD010000072.1 coordinate 5,846, forward strand.
AGAAACATCACCAAAAGCTTCGGTTCCGTTGTTGCCAACAAGGATATTAATCTCGTTGTCAACAAGGGCGAGATTCTTTCACTTCTCGGTGAAAACGGAAGCGGCAAAACAACATTGATGAATATGATTTCCGGTATCTATTATCCCGATGCCGGTCAGATTTTTATTGATGGAAAAGAAGTTGTAATCAAATCCCCGAAGGATGCTTTTGAGCATAAAATCGGCATGATTCATCAGCATTTCAAGCTTGTTGATATTTTCAGCGCAACCGAAAATATTGTTCTCGGTCTTAAAGAAGAAAAGTTCAATATCAAGAATTCGGCTGAGCAGATTAAAAAAATCAGCGAGCAATACGGCTTTGAAATCGACCCGACAAGAAAAATATATGAAATGTCCGTTTCGGAAAAGCAGACCGTTGAAATTATCAAGGTGCTTTACCGTGGAGCGGATATTCTGATTTTGGACGAGCCCACCGCCGTTCTTACTCCGCAGGAAACGGAAAAGCTGTTTAATGTTCTGCGCAGAATGCGTGACGACGGCAAGTCAATTATCATCATTACTCATAAGCTCCATGAGGTTCTTGCCCTTTCGGATAAGGTTGCGGTACTCCGTAAAGGCGAATATATCGGCACGGTCAATACCGCTGAAACAAACGAATCCGAGCTTACCGAAATGATGGTCGGCAAAAAAATCAGTCTGAATATTGACAGAAGCGACCCTGTTAATCCTCAGGAAAGACTTTCGGTTAAAAATCTCAACTGCACAAATCTTGAAGGAACAAAGGTTCTGAATGATGTAACATTTACCGCAAATTCGGGTGAAATACTCGGCGTTGCAGGCATTGCCGGAAGCGGTCAGAAAGAGCTTCTTGAAGCAATAGCAGGTCTGCAAAAGCTTGACAGCGGTGAAATCATCTATAACAACCCGAGCACCAATTCAACCGATAATCTGAGAGATAAAACGCCGACGCAAATAAGAGAGCTTGGCGTAAGGCTTTCATTCGTGCCCGAAGACAGACTCGGCATGGGACTTGTGGGCAATATGGACATCGTAGATAATATGATGCTCAGAAGCTACAAGAAGGGTCATTCATTTTTCCTTGAGAGAAAGAATCCGAAATCCCTTGCCGAAAAAGTCATTGATGAGCTTGAGGTTGCAACGCCCAGCGCATCAACTCCCGTTCGCAGACTTTCGGGCGGTAATGTTCAGAAAGTGCTTGTCGGCAGAGAAATTGCCGCCGCTCCGACGGTTCTCATGGCGGCATATCCCGTCAGAGGTCTTGACATAAACTCATCTTATCTGATTTATAATCTTCTCAATGAGCAAAAAGAAAAGGGCGTTGCCGTCATTTTTGTCGGTGAAGACCTTGATGTATTGATTGAGCTGTGCGACAGGATTGTTGTTATGAGCTCAGGCTCGGTATCGGGCATTGTTGACGCAAGAACAACGACCAAAGAAGAAATCGGTCTTATGATGACCAAAAAGGCGGAAGGAGGACACAATAATGAGTGATTCAAATTCAAAGGTTCGTGAGCCCCTCTTTCACATTGTAAAGCGTTCAAAGGACGCTTTGCCGAAATGGAAATCATGGCTTATCCGAGGAATTGCAATATTGTTCTCTCTCCTTGTCTGTGCATTGATTATCGTTTTATTGACCGACCAGAATCCTCTTGATGTTTTCGGCGCATTGGTAAAAGGCAGCTTCGGCTCAAAAAGAAAGTTCTGGAATTTGCTTCAGAGCCTTGCAATGCTGCTTTGTATTTCTCTTGCGGTAACGCCGGCGTTCAAAATGAAATTCTGGAATCTCGGCGCTGAAGGTCAGGTTCTCATCGGCGCACTTTGCAGCATGGTGCTGATGTTTGAAGTCGGAGACAGGATTCCGAATTTTCTTCTTATTGCGGCAATGCTTGTTGCATCGCTTGTCGGCGGTATCGTATGGGGTCTTATTCCTGCGGTTTTCAAAGCAAAATGGAACACAAACGAAAGCTTATTCACTCTGATGATGAACTATATTGCAATTCAGCTTGTTTCGTTTGCAATTATGGTTTGGGTTCCCAGCGGTTCAAGCGTTATGGGTCTTGTTAATTCATCAACCCGTGCAGGCTGGATTCCCGAGCTGTTCGGTCAGAAATATCTTGTAAATATTCTTATTGTTGCGGTTCTCACGGTTTGTATGTTCGTTTATCTCAAATACAGCAAACACGGCTACGAAATCAGCGTTGTCGGCGAGAGCGAAAACACGGCAAAATACATCGGCATAAATGTAAAGAAAGTAATCATCCGCACGATGATTCTCTCCGGCGCACTTTGCGGCCTTGCGGGATTTCTTCTTGTTGCAGGCACTAACCACACCATTTCAAAAGACCTTGCGGGCGGAAACGGCTTCACGGCAATAATGGTTTCGTGGCTTGCCAAATTCAATCCGATAGTAATGGTTGTTACATCGTTCCTGATTGCGTTTCTTCAAAGAGGAGCGGGTGAAATTGCAACCAACTTCAATCTTAATACAAGCATTGCCGATATCCTTACGGGCATAATAATATTCTTTATTATCGGCAGCGAGTTCTTCCTCAATTATCAGATCAAAACCACAAAGTCAAAAAAGGAGGATAAATAATAATGATTGCAACAATAGCTTCATTTATTACGGCTGCGATTATTCAGGGCATCCCCCTTCTTTATGGCTCGGTTGGTGAGATTATTACAGAGAAATCAGGCAACCTCAATCTCGGTATTCCGGGTATTATGTATGTCGGCGGTATTTCAGGCATTATCGGCGGTTATATTTATGAGCACAGCGTTGAAACAACCAACCCGATACTCTGCATTATTATTTCGCTTTGTGCGTCATTGATAGGCTCGGCGCTTATGTCTCTCATTTATGCATTTCTTACCCAGACGCTCAAAGCAAATCAGAATGTTACCGGCCTTGCGCTGACGACCTTCGGCGTCGGAATAGGTAACTTCTTCGGCGGCTCTTTGCTAAAGCTTTTCAATGAAACCGGCTCTATTTCACTTCTTGCAACAGGCAGAGCATATAAAGCTTCTCTCCCCTTTGCATCAAAGCTCGGACTTTTCGGCGAAACATTCCTCTCGTTCGGTTTTCTCGCATATCTTGCAATAATAATTGCAATTATAACATCATATATCCTTAACAAGACAAGAGTAGGACTTAACCTCAGAGCTATCGGCGAAAACCCCGCCACGGCAGACGCCGCAGGCATAAATGTTACAAGATACAAATACCTTTCAACCGTTATCGGCGGCATGATTGCAGGTCTCGGCGGTCTTTACTTCGTAATGGATTACACGGCAGGCGCATGGACTAATAACGGCTTCGGCGACAGAGGCTGGCTTGCAATAGCAATTGTAATATTCGCTCTGTGGAAACCGAAATCGGCAATTTTCAGTTCATTTATTTTCGGCGGACTTTACATCATCTGCGTATATATTCCCGGGCTTTCCTCAAGCGCAAAAGAGCTGATTAAAATGCTTCCTTACCTTGTTACGATTCTTGTTCTTATTTTCATCAGCGCAAGAAACAAGAAAGAGCATCAGCCGCCGCAGAGCCTTGGTTTGACCTATTTCAGAGAGGAAAGATAAAGTCAATAGAATTGCAAATAGCACAATGAAAAATAACTTGTATCGGTGATTAACAGAATCATTTGATACAAGTTATTTTGTTTATTTGTTAATTCAGGCTTGTGTCGGGTTAACTGATACAAGCCTTGTCTTTATGATATGGGATAATCATTTCTAATAATTGGGATTTGATGAGTTTTTTTACTCCCTCAGGCGCTATGCGCCAGCTCCCTCATGAGGGAGCCCATACAGTTAGCTTGATTTTCGCCGTAAGCCGGTTGTATATTTGCCTCCCTCTTGAGGGAGGTGGCACGGCGAAGCCGTGACGGAGGGAGTCAAATTCCGATTTTTAGCGGACGATGCCCACATCGTCCAAAAAGGATTTTTCATTATTCGCCCTTGGCGAATTGGTTCGTCGGGGACGCCGAACCCTACGGGTTTATTGCGAATTTGTGCGTTTTCAGGCGGCATCCGTAGGGGACGGGTCACCTGTCCCGAATAAAACAGAGCCGTGGTTTTTTATTATTCCCGGAACGCCGAGGGCGGCGTTTCCTGCGAAAAACCGTTATATATCAACAGATACAACATTTCAAACAAACGGCGGGAGCAAGCCCCCGCCCTACTGTGAACACCTGTTTCCCTTTTTCAAGCGGGAGAACGCAGTTCTCCCCTACGGTGTTGCAGATGATTTCTGCTGTTTTCTCGGAACGCTGAGGACAGCGTTCCCTACGAAAAAATGTTATTTTTCAACAGTTTCGGCATGACAAGCAGACGGCATGAGCAAGCCCCCGGCAGAAATCTACCGAGGGCTTTTTGTATAATTATTTTATATCAAACCACTCGTGGAAATGCAAAGCTAATGTCGGGAAAAGAACATTGACAACAACATTTCCGAAAACGAGATATACAAAGGTTTTTGTGACATTGCGGAAAAAGCTGTTAACTCTGGCGAGGGCATCGCAGGATTCGCAGTTTTCTCCGTCATCCGAATGCGGAAAATATTTGTGACAGCCTGCCGTGCCTTTAACAAATCTGTATTCCTCTTCGCCGCAGGCAGAGCATCTTCTGACCTGTTCTTCCTCGGTGAAGAAGCCTGCCGATTTGCTGGTTGACCATTCGCTCCAGACATGGCTGACGCCGTCAGCATAAGCAAGAACCGTTCCGCAGACAACGCACACCTGATCGGTCACGCAGGTTCTTTCAATGCCCGGAGTGTGCCCGAGAGCTTCAATCGGTTCGCTCTCGATTGTCTCTCCGCAACGGATGCAATTTTTAATCTGCTGACCTTCGGTAACGCAGGTCGGCTCAACAGCCGTTACCCAAACGCCATCCGTGTGGCCGAGAGCTTCAATCGGTTTGCTTTCGATTGTCTTTTCGCAACGGGTGCAAATTTTAATTTGCTGACCCTCGGTAACGCAGGTCGGCTCAACAGCCGTTACCCAAACGCCGTCCGTGTGGTCGAGAGCGGGAATTGCTTCGGATTCAATTGCGCCGCCGCAAACGGTGCAGGATTTAACCTTTTCGCCCTCACGCTCACAATCGGGAGCAAGAACTGTTTCCCATTCGCCGGGATTATGGTCATGGGGGTCTATCTCAACAGGCTCGCCGAGTAACGCTCCGCAGAGCGCACAGCATTGCTGTTTTAAGCCGCTCTGAGTGCAGGTAGGTTCTTTTATGATCTCCCATTTACCCGGAACATGTTCCGTTTTCGGAATTACCTCGGTTTTAACGGCAACTCCGCATCTTTCGCAGAAGAAGACCTTTTCGCCCTCTGCGGTGCAGGTGGCTTCCTTCTTGGTTACCGCAACTTCGCTCTCTTTGTGGCCGAGAGGGTCAATGCTCTCAACTTCAACAACCGAGTTGCAGTCAGCACATATCTTTACCTTTTCGCCGCCGTCCGTGCAGGTTGCGGATTTTGAGGTCTGCCAAGCGCCCGGAGTATGGTCTTTTTTCTGAATTATTTCTTCGCTGAGAACAACGCCGCAGGTTTCACAGCAAACCGTTTTCAGTCCCTCGGCCGTGCAGGTTGCGGGTATTTTGGTGGTCGGAGTGCCGTTCTTGTGTCCGAGCGCATCAATGCTTTCAATTTCAACAATGCAGTTGCAATCCGTGCATCTTCTGACCTTTTCGCCTGTTGCCGTACAGGTCGGCTTTAAGGTTGTTTCCCAATCGCCGGGAGTGTGAGTATGGCTCTTTTCCCAGATTGCATAGAACTTTATCTTGCCGTCAGCCTCGGCTGTTAATCTGCTGACCGAAAGACCCGGAGCAAAGCCCTCTCCGCTTCCGTCGGGCGTGTAGCTCCAGCCAACGAGGGTATAACCGTCTCTTGTTACCGCAGTTTTATCGGGCAGGGTAAATGCTTCGGAATATTTAACCGTTTTTGATCCGGGACTGCCCGTGCCGTAATTTGCGGAATACTCAACGGTATAAGAATTTTCGTTCCAATCGGCATAAAGATTAACAATTCCGCCTGCGGTTGCCGTCAGATTTTTAACCGATTCGCCGTCTTTATAGGTTTTTGTTGCATCATCGGAATTTATCCAGCAATTAAATGTTGCGGCTTTTTGCGAAAAGCTGTTTGCACGAAGATTTTTTGAAGCGTCATAAACGAAGCTCTGCTCAACATATTCGCCGCTCAGAGTGCTGTCGGGATAAAATCTCACCGTATAATTATTGGGTTTATAAACCGGATAATAGTTCTTTGATTCCATGGGCTTTAAGGTGTCGCCGGCTTTTAATGAGACTGTTGAGCTGCCCTGTGTTTCCGTCCAGCCGACAAAAGTATAGCCGGTCTTATCGGGTCCCTCGGGAACCGTGAATGAATCTATCTGACGCATATCCTGCTTATAATCCGAACCGTCCTCGTTGAGGAATTTTGTTGTTATCCACGGCATTTCAAGATAAACTCTGTTTAAAGCATAAGTGGATCTTGTCAAGTCGAGGGAGTATCTTGTTGTGCCGTCGTCAGAAGTATGTGTGTTAATTACAAAATGCGGGTCGTTGTAGGTGATGTCGTGACCGAAATACAGCCAGCCATCAGAAGCTCTTAAATCCCATGCGGTTGCGTCATCATTATTTTGGGTTACGGTCAAATCGGCTCCGCTTGTCGCCAACGAACCCGTGTTGTCTTTAAGATATGTCACGCCGTCCGAAAGGCAGATTTTGTAACGGTCTGCATTGTCTGTGGTGTCATAATATTCCAAAGTCCACATCTGATCGTAATATGTATCAAACGAAACATACTTTATGGCAATTGAAGTGCCGTAATAGCCGTCACGGAAATCATGTTTCGTTAATATATCATTTCCAATGTCATCAACAATGGGATACTTGCCGTCCTTTAATTCACTGCCTCGGGCAACAAATCCGCTCCACTCAAAAGTAAACTTATTTTTGCCCTTAAACAATGTTCTGCAATCCTCATAAAAAGCAAAAACAGAATAAGTCCATTCTTTGCCGTTGATATCCTTCGGGCGTTCGGTTTCGGCTTTTGCATTCAGATTGATAATCGGCATTATACCGATTAAAATGCTCAGGCTGAGAACCAATGCGGTTATTTTGCGATACATAATCATACACTCCTTAAAATTATTATATTTTTGCTTAATTATTTTTTTGAATTGTTAAATTTGCTTCGGTTTCGGGCGAGAGCTTGAAATCATATTTCATTTCAAGCATTGCGAAAAGCCTCTGAAGAACATCGGTTGCAATCGCTTTAAGATCAAGACCCGAAACAAAGGCAATGACCCTCTGCTGTTCTTCCTCGGGAACCTTGAATACCCGCATTGAAGAAGCCAGAAAACGCTCGATTTTTCGGTTAAACGGAAAATGAATGTTGCATTTTTTCGCCATATAGCTTCGCATAAGCCCCGCAGTTCCGATTTCAAGCTCATAAAAGTCACTTTCGGAATAATCCGGGAAATATTTGCCGAAAATCTGCTTCAGCTCCGCAGTAGTGTTCAGATAAATATATTCGCTGATATCGGGCAAGGTGTAGGCTTCAAGATAAATCTCCCTGAGATTTTCGTTAAGCTCCGTTATCGTCAGCTGAATTGCGGTTTCAACCGCATAGGCATAAACCGGCGGCAAATTTTCGCCGGAAATGCTCCTCGCCATGCTGAACTGACTGCCAAACATGGTTTTAACAAGCTCCATCAGGATGGCGTCCTTGGTCGGGAACTGATTCTGATAGCTCCCCCTTGATGTGCCCGATTCTTCAACAATCCTGCTGACAGAGGTTTCTTTATATCCCTGCTCAATAAACAGCCTGACGCAGACCGAAAGAATCTTTTTTCTTGTTGCAAGTCCGTCTTTTCTCATTTTATCAATTCGCTTCCGTTCATTTTATAATATGCATACTAAATATAGCATTTTTTGTGAAATAAGTCAACAGTTCCATATATCTTTTTGAAGTACAATCTATATATATTTTTGAAGTAACATTTATACTCCGACCGTTCTCTGTAATATTCCGAAGTCGGCTTTCATAATATGCTAATGACAGGTCAACATGGGAGGGCTGCATTTGAAAGGCATTGTTGAGCAAAGAGCCATTGAACTGGCTGAATATATCGTTGAAAACAAAACCACGGTCAGAGCTGCGGCGAAAAAATTCGGGGTTTCAAAAAGCACGGTACATATGGATGTTTCAGAGAGGCTTAAAAAGCTGAATCCCGCTCTATACAAAGATGTTCGCAAAATACTTGATATCAACAAAGCCGAAAGGCATATCAGGGGCGGCATGGCGACAAAGCAAAAATTTTTGAAATAAAGCTCAGTTTTCTGTTGAATTCGGTTATAATATGTGATAAAATTAATCTGTTCTTTTGGGGTTATTCCCCGATATTACAAAAGAAAGGACTGACATAATGAAGCAGCTTAAAATCGGCATCATCGGTGCCGGAAGAATCGGTTCCCTTCATGCGAAGTCGATAACATACAATGTTCCGACCGCAACAGTTGTCGGAATCACAGATGTTTTCAAGGCTAACGCCGAAAAAGTCGCCTCGGAGCTGAACATTCCGAAGATTTATGACGACTACAAGCAGATGCTCGCTGACCCCGAGGTTGAAGCAGTTCTTGTTTGCTCCTCAACGGATACTCACGCCGACATAGCAATCGAAGCCGCTGCGGCAGGCAAGCATATTTTCTGCGAAAAGCCCGTTGACCTCACCCCCGCAAAGGTTAATGCGGTTATTGACGCAGTTAAGAAAGCAGGCGTTAAGCTTCAGGTTGGCTTTAACCGCCGCTTTGACCATAACTTTGCAAATGTCAAGGCAATGGTTAACGACGGCAAAATCGGCGATGTTCATATCGTCAAAATCACCTCGAGAGACCCCGCTCCCCCGCCGGCAGAATATTCGGCAGTCAGCGGCGGAATGTTCCTTGACATGACTATCCATGATTTTGACATGGCCCGTTTCCTTGCAGGCAGCGAGGTTACGGAGGTTTATGCAAACGCAACCTGCCTTGTTGACCCCGCAATCGGCGAAGCCGGCGATGTTGACACGGCGGTTATCAGCCTTAAATTCGCAAACGGCGCAATCGGCGTTATCGATAACAGCCGCCGTGCCGCTTACGGCTACGACCAGAGAATCGAAGTTTTCGGAAGCAAGGGCGCAGCGGTTGCCTCCAACGACACTCCGACCAATGTAGTATTCATGGGTGAGGACGGCGTTGTCGGCGACAAGCCTCTTTATTTCTTCCTTGAAAGATACATGCAGTCTTTCAGAGACGAAATGCTTCAGTTCGTTGACGCAGTTCTTGAGGACAAGGCAACTCCCACCACAGGCGAGGACGGCCTTAACTCAATTCTTGTTGCTCTTGCGGCTAAGAAATCCGTTGCAGAGAGCAGACCCGTTCAGCTTTCCGAAATGATGTAATTATTCATCCGAAGCTGACAAAATAACATAATATGATAAAAACAGATTATCGGTCAGTTTCATTCGGAAATTTGACCTTTAATCTGTTTTTTATCAGAACCGGGGAAATGAAAAGAATGAAAAACAAAGTTTTAAAAACCGCCCTTAAAGCCGTAAAATACGCTTCTGCGGCGGCATCGGCTGTTATTTCGGCAGGGATTATAACCTCGTTTTTTCCTGCCAAAGAGAAGCCCTCAAAGGGCAGAGAAAATCCGCTCGTAACAAAAGACGGCGCACTCGTTGCCGCCCACCGCTCGGGAGCGTCGATTGCCCCCGAAAACACTCTTATGGCTTTTGAAAAATGCGCCGAAAGCAAGGATTTTGATGTTGACCTTTTTGAATTTGATGTTCATTTGACCAAAGACGATGAGCTGATTGTTCTTCACGATAAAACGCTCGACAGAACGAGCAACGCAAGAGAGCATTTCGGAGAAAAGGATATCCACCCCGAAACAAAGACATTTGATGAAATCAGCAAGCTGAATTTCGGCGAAAACTATGTAGATTCCGAGAATAAACAGCCTTTCAAGGGGCTTCGGCTCGGCGAAATCCCCGAAAATCTGAGGGCATTGAGCCTTGACAAGCTTCTTGAATTTCTCGAAAGCAAAAAAGATTATTTATACAGCATCGACATCAAAAACAGCGGCGAAATCGGCAAAAAAGCCGTTGACAAATTCTATGAAGTGCTCAAAGAGCTGAATCTTTTCGGCAGGGTCATTCTCGCTTCATTCAACGGAGATGTCAGCAAATATGTTGACGAAAATTATCCCGAATTCAACCGCTCGGCAAGCGTTGCGGAGGCTCTTGCTTTCTATTTTGCCTGCGCTTTCAATATCGATATCGACCCCGAAAAGCTGAAATTCCGTGTTCTTCAGATTCCGTCAAATCAATATAAAATTTTCAGGCTCGGAACAAAACGGCTTATCGACTACGCCCACAGATACAACATCGCCGTTCAGTATTGGACGATAAACGACCCGAAAGAAATCAAGCGGCTCAATGACCTCGGGGCTGACTGCATTATGTCCGACAAGCCCGACTTGGCATACAAAATCATTCGGGGCTGATGTCATTGGGTTTAAGGCTCAGCGGAACTTCGCTTTGGGGAACGAGCTTTGCGCTCTCTGCGCTGAAATACAGCCCGCTTTCGGACTTTGCAAAGGCATATCTGTGCCATTGAGTTTCATAATAAGAAAATCCGCTCTTTTCCGCAATGAGAGCCTGCGCCGCCTGCTCGGCATCGTCCTCGGGAGCATAGGTTCCGATTATGCTTCTGACGGCTGAAAAGAATTCTTCCGCCTTGTCTGTCTGAATGCAGGCAAGGCTTATTTTTTTTGCATTGCCGTTTTCATCCGCCTGAATTTCAAAGGAGAATTTCGCTCCGTTTTTATCCTCGGCAAAGCAAAAGTAGGCGTTATCCTCCCAAAAAGCGGAATCCGATTCAAAAATCAGGTTTTCATTATTCTTTTTCAGCCTTTCGATGAAAAGCTCGGGGCTTGCGTTTTCCTGAACGGAGCAGGCAGGCATAATCAGCAAAGCCGCCGCAAGAATTAACAAAATCAGCTTTTTCATTTTGCACCGCCGAATCAGTATTTTTTCTTTCGTTTTGCATTAACTGCCGCAATGCCGCCCAAAGCCGAGCAAAGAATGATAATCAAAGAAAGGATAAACATTCCGCTGCCTGCCGCCGCTTTGTTAACGATAAACAGAACTACGGAGCATAAAAGAGCCTGACCCAGACCCGACAGTGCTCCGAACACCGCCCCTTTTTCTTTTATCGGTCTGACAGCCGCAAAGCCGCCCGCAAAGCCCGACAGAATGCCCGCCGCAAAGCCTACGGGCAGATAGACGGAGGTTCCCGATCCCGATTTGAGCACCGCCGCCGCAGCAATTGCAACAATCAGAAAATAAAGCGCCGTTCCGATTGCCGAGCCGATGATAATTTTTATCTGAGGCGAAGCCCGCTTCTCGTCTCTGCGGGTCTTTTTTGATTTTGCGCCCATAAAAAAACTCCCCTCATATTATTACAAATCAATAATATGAAAGGAGCTTTGCAAATATTCGGTTTTAATTATTCGTCAAAGGTGTCGTCCTTTTTCTTCTTTGTTTTCTTTCTTTTTGCCTTGCTGTTTTCGGCAGCTTCTTCAATCTTTTTCTGCTTTTCAGCCTCGGCAGCCTCTTTGGCGGCCTTGCGCTCTGCTTCCATCTTTTCGTTAGCTGTGTTGTTGGTTGAAACAGCCCAGCGAGCGATCTTCATCTTGTTTCTGTCAGCGCCGGTCTCGATGATAAGAGAATCTTCTTTAACGGTAACAACACGACCCATAATTCCGCCGATTGTTGTTATCTCGTCGCCGATCTGAATATTATCACGCATCTGCTGTTCTTCTTTTTGCTTTTTCTTCTGCGGACGAATCATAACAAAATACATAATTGCAAAAAGAGCAACCATCATAATAATCATTGAGAACGGATTGCCCTGCTGAGCGGTGCCCGATGCGCCTGACGATGCAGTCGAAGCGAAAAGTGAAATGAAATCCATTAATCTAACCTCCAAAAGATAATGTAAATATTATACATTAGTGTTGAAAAATATGCAATAGTAAAATCAAATATTTTTAAAATGCGCTTACAGAATCATGGCGAATGTGCCTGCGGTTATCAGCAGACCGCCGATCACCGTCTTAGCCGTCATTTTTTCATGCAGGATAACGAACGCAAGAACCATTGAAATAACAACGCTGAATTTGTCAATCGGAACAACCTTTGAGGCTTCGCCGATTTGCAGAGCCTTGTAATAAAACAGCCATGAAAGACCCGTTGCAATGCCCGAAAGGACAAGAAAGACCCAGCTTTTAGCTCCGATGTCGGCAATTCCGCTCTGAGCGCCCGTGATGAACACAAGCCCCCATGCAACAATGAGAACCACAACGGTTCTGATTGCCGTTGCAAGATTTGAGTTAACATTTGAAATACCTATTTTTGCAAGAATTGATGTCAGAGCCGCAAAAACGGCTGACAGCAGCGCATAAACCACCCACGAATTTTTTGCTGCCATAATTATCATATCCTCCTGTCAAGAATATCAACATATTTATCGTGATATTCTTCAAATTTTCCGCAGTCAAGGCTGTCACGGATTTCCTGCATGAGCATATTATAAAAATATAAATTATGCATAACGCAAAGGCGCATTGCGAGCATCTCTTTGCTCTTGAACAGATGCCTGATATATGCTCTCGAAAAATGGGAGCAGGTCGGGCAGGAGCATTCGGGGTCAATCGGCAGAGGGTCACGCTCGTATTTTCTGTTGTTGAGATTGATGATTCCCTGCTTTGTGAAAAGATGACCGTGCCTTGCGTTGCGGCTCGGCATAACGCAGTCAAACAGGTCAACGCCTCTGTAAACGGCTTCAAGGATATTGCCCGGAGTTCCGACACCCATGAGATAGCGGATTTTATTCCCGGGCATATGCGGCTCAACCGCCGAAATAATGCGGTACATATCCTCCTTCGGCTCTCCGACGGCAAGGCCGCCTATTGCATAGCCGTCAAGGTCAAGGGCGGCAATCTGCTTCATGTTTTCGATTCTCAGGTCTTCATATGTACAGCCCTGATTGATGCCGAACAAAAGCTGATTGGGGTTTACGGTATCGGGCAGAGAATTGAGCCTTTGCATCTCGGCTTTGCATCTTTCAAGCCAGCGAACCGTTCTTTCGCAGGACTGCTTGGCATACTCATATTTTGCAGGGTTTTCAACACATTCGTCAAACGCCATGGCGATTGTTGAGCCGAGATTTGACTGAATCCTCATGCTCTCCTCGGGACCCATGAAAATATGCCTGCCGTCAACATGAGACTGAAACGAAACGCCCTCCTCCTTGATTTTTCTCAGAGAAGCGAGCGAAAAGACCTGAAAGCCGCCGCTGTCGGTCAGAATCGGGCCGCTCCAGCCCGTGAACTTATGCAGGCCGCCCATGTCACGAACAAGCCCGTCGCCGGGGCGCACATGCAGATGATATGTATTTGAAAGCATGACCTGACAGCCGATTTCTTTCAAATCAACCGCAGAAAGCGCTCCCTTGATTGCACCACAGGTTGCAACATTCATGAATGCGGGGGTCTGAACCGTACCGTGAACCGTCACGAATTCGCCTCGCCTTGCCTTGCCCTCGTTTTTAATCAGTTTATACATTTGCATTCTCCGTTTTTTCATTTCAGCAAATCAGGCAAGCGTCGCCGAAGCTGAAAAATCTGTATCTGTTTTCAACCGCAATTTTATATGCGTTCATCGTGTTTTCATAGCCGCAGAAAGCGCTGACAAGCATAATCAGCGTGCTTTCGGGCAGGTGGAAATTGGTTATCAGGCAGTCGATGCACTTAAACTCGTAGCCCGGATAGATGAAAATATCAGTCCAGCCGTCGTCCTCTTTTATTTCGCCACGGAATGAAGCAACGGATTCAAGAGTTCTGCAGCAGGTTGTGCCGACGGCGAAAACCCTGCCTCCCCTTGCCTTGGTTCGGTTGATTATATCGGCTGTTTCGGCAGGCAGATGATAATGCTCGGAGTGCATGTGGTGCTCCTCGATGTTATCCGCTTTGACGGGTCTGAACGTTCCGAGACCGACATGCAGGGTTACGAATCCGATTTCAACGCCTTTTTCTTTTATCTTTTCAAGCAGCTCGGGTGTGAAATGCAGACCCGCAGTCGGAGCGGCGGCGCTTCCCTCCTCCTTTGCGTAAACGGTCTGGTATCTGTCCTTATCCTCAAGCTTTTCGGTTATGTAGTGAGGCAGAGGCATCTCGCCGATTTTATCTATTACATCAAAAAAGTTCCCTTCAAAGCCGAATTTTGCAATTCGGTTTCCGTCGGGCAGAACCTCGATTATCTCAGCAGTCAGCAAGCCGCCGCCGAAAACGAATTTATGACCTACTCTCGCCTTTTTGCCCGGACCCGTTATGACCTCCCATGTGTCATGGCTTTTCTGATTGAGCAGAAGAAATTCAACAACCGAGCCCGTGTCGGTTCTCTCGCCGTACATTCTCGCAGGGAGCACCTTCGTGTTGTTGAGAATAAGGCAGTCGCCGGGATTCAGATAATCAATAACATCTCTGAAAATCCTGTGAGTGCATTCGCCTGACTTTTTGTCAATCACAAGCATTTTTGAGCTGTCTCTCGGCTCAATCGGGGTCTGCGCAATCAGTTCTTTTGGCAAATCGTAGTAAAAATCGCTTCTTTTCATTAAAAAACCTCAAATTATTTAAAAAATTTCCTGAATATTTGTACAAATAATTATTTGACTTAATACTGTAATGTGTGTTATCATCATAATATTATAATAGGTTTTTGTCAAGGTTAATATTGTCTCAATTTTTACGGAACAAAAACACAAATTTATCAGTTTTTCTGAAAAGAGGTTAAATATCATGAAAAAGTACAAAGTCGGCATTGTCGGCGCAACCGGTATGGTCGGTCAGCGCTTTGCAACGCTGCTCGAAAACCACCCTTGGTTTGAAGTTGCCGTTCTTGCGGCAAGCCCCCGTTCAGCCGGTAAGACATACAAAGAGGCTGTAGGCAAAAAATGGGCAATGACCTCTGACATTCCCGCAGGCATGGCTGACATGATTGTTATGGATGCAACCGCAGACATCGAAAAAATCGCTTCAAGCGTTGATTTCATCTTCTGCGCAGTTGATATGAAAAAGGATGAGATTAAAGCTCTTGAAGAAGCATATGCAAAGGCAGAGTGCCCCGTTATCTCAAATAACAGCGCAAACAGAATGACCCCCGATGTTCCGATGATCGTTCCCGAGCTTAACTGGGAGCACGCTAAGATTATCGACGCTCAGAGAAAGCGCCTCGGAACTCAGAGAGGCTTCATCGCCGTTAAATCCAACTGCTCGCTTCAGAGCTATGTTCCCGCTCTCTATCCGCTCGATAAATTCGGCGTTAAGGATGTTCTCGTCTGCACCTATCAAGCAATCTCCGGCGCAGGCAAGACCTTCGAGACCTGGCCCGAAATGGTTGACAATGTTATCCCCTACATCGGCGGAGAAGAAGAAAAGTCGGAAAAAGAGCCTCTCAAAATCTGGGGCAAAATCGAGGGCGACAAGATTGTTCCTGCCTCTTCGCCCAACTTCACCGCTCAGTGCCTGAGAGTTGCCGCTTCAGACGGCCACATGGCGGCGGTATTCGTCAGATTTGAGAATAAGCCCTCAATCGAAGAAATGAAAGAAATCTGGAAGAACTACAGCTCATATCCGCAGGAAGCCAAGCTTCCCAGCGCACCCAAACATTTCCTCAACTACTTTGAGGAGGATAATCTTCCCCAGACAAAGCTTCAGAGAAATCTTGAAAACGGCATGGCAATCTCAATCGGCAGACTCAGAGAGGACAGCCAATATGACTACAAATTCGTTTGCCTTTCACACAACACATTGAGAGGAGCGGCAGGCGGCGGAGTTCTCATGGCAGAACAGCTCTGCGCTCAAGGCTATATCACGCCCAAATTCAACTGATAAAAGGAGTTAACCATGAAGCATACTGTTTTTACGGGAGCAGGCGTTGCCATTGTTACGCCCTTCACCGAGGATAACAAGATTAATTACGACAAGCTCGCCGAGCTCATTGAATTTCAGATTGCAAACAAAACCGATTCAATCATCATCTGCGGAACCACCGGCGAAGGCTCGACCCTTGACCACGAGGAACATTCCGAAGCCATCAGATTCGCAGTTGAGGTTACAAATAAGCGTGTTCCCGTTATAGCGGGAACGGGAAGCAACGACACAAACTATGCCGTTAAGCTTTCAAACGAAGCCGAAAAGTCAGGCGTTGACGCTATCCTTTCGGTTACTCCTTACTATAACAAAACCTCGCAGAGAGGTCTTATTCAGCATTTCAACTTTATTGCCGACAGAGTCAGCGTTCCCATTATTCTCTATAATGTTCCCTCAAGAACAGGCGTTGACATCAAGCCCGAAACCTATTATGAGCTTTCCCGCCACAAGAGAATTGTTGCAACCAAGGAAGCAAACGGCAGTATTTCATCTGTCGCTCAGACAATTGCGCTCTGCGGCGATGACCTTGACATTTATTCGGGCAATGATGACCAGGCAACCGCTATCATGTCTCTCGGCGGCAAGGGCGTTATCTCGGTGCTTTCAAATATTCTTCCCGAGGTTGCCCACAATATCGCCGCAAAAGGTCTTGAAGGCGATTTCAAGGCAAGCCGTGAGCTTCAGCTTGAATATCTTGACCTTATCAACAAGCTTTTCTGCGATGTTAACCCCATCCCCGTTAAGGAAGCAATGAACATGATGGGCATGCAGGTCGGCGATTGCAGACTTCCGCTTTACAGAATGACGGATTCGGCAAGAGAATCTCTCAGAGCCGTTCTTGCAAAGCACGGTCTCGTTTAATCTGATATCAGAGGTATTATAAAATGGCAGGAATTTTATTAAGCGGCTGTAACGGAAAAATGGGAAAAGCGGTCACGGCGAACGCCGCCGCAGACGACGGATGCGAAATTGTCGGCGGCATTGATTTGTTTGACAAATGTCTCAGCGGATATCCCGTTTTTCCCTCCCCCGCTCTCGTTTCAAAAGAAATCATTGAAAAAACCGATGTGATTATTGATTTTTCAAATCCGAGCGCCGTTGCGGGTCTGCTTGAATTCGCAGTTAAAAACAACATTCCCGCCGTTATTTCAACAACGGGTCTTAATGACGCTCAGATAAATCTCATAAAAGCCGCTTCTTCAAAAATCCCGGTATTTTTCAGCGCAAACATGTCGCTCGGCGTTAATCTCGTCTGCGAGCTTGCAAAGAAAGCCGCAAGCGTTCTCGGCGATTCATTCGATATTGAAATCGTTGAGATGCACCATAATCAAAAAATCGACGCTCCGAGCGGAACGGCGCTGATGATTGCAGATTCAATCAAAGAGGAGCTTGACGAAGGCGTAAAATATGAATATGACCGCCATTCCAAGCGTGAAAAGCGCACGAAGAATGAAATCGGCATTCACTCCGTCAGAGGCGGCACGATAACGGGTGAACATCAGGTCATATTTGCAGGTCACGATGAAATAATCACGATATCTCACAGCGCAAGGAGCAAGGAGCTTTTTGCAACGGGCGCAGTTAACGCCGCAAAATTCCTTTGCGGCAAGCCCGCAGGCCTTTACAGCATGTCGGATATGCTTAAATAAGAATTGGGAGGATTTTGAAAAATGAAGCTCGTTGACAATATTTTTATTACGGAAGATGTTACACTCTTTTCCCTCTGTGACGCTCCTGCGGATATTTCGCACATGGCTGATGTGTTCAGCATGATTGCTCAGGCGGGAATCGATGTTGACATGATTTCTCAGTTCCCTCTCAGCGGCTCAAGCTCGGGATTTTCTTTCACGGTCAGCGACAAGGATTTTGTTCCCGTGCTTTCAATCGCTTCCGAGCTGCGTGCAAAATCGCCCAAAACAAAAATCAGCGTCAGCAGCGGCAACTGCAAAATAACCGTCAGCGGTGAAGCCATGAGAGGCACTCCCGGCGTTTCGGCGGCTATTTTCAAGGCTTGTGCAAGCGTTAACGCCGATGTTCGCATGATTACCACCTCGGAGATTGAAATTGCAATGCTCGTTGTCAAATCGGATGTTGACGAGGTTGTTGCGGCAATCAAAAAGGAATTTGCGGAATAATTATTTTTAAAAATAATTATTGACTGATTATAAACAATCTGATAATATTATATTGGAATCGGTGAGAGAATTCCGGATTATATTCGGAGCTTTGGTTTCTTCGGAGACGGTCGGTTCCAATTTTTTATTTACAAATTGCCTATCGGAATGTTTTTTGCCGATTCGTATACCCAAATTTAAAAATCAAGGAGGCACTCTATGGAAAATCTGTCAGGAAAAAGGAAATTTATCATTGACACGGACACCGCTTCCGACGATGCGGCGGCAATTATGATGGCGGCGCTGTCGGACAGCATTGAACTGCTCGGAGTTACCGCCGTAAGCGGTAATGTTGATGTCGGACAGGCAGGATTAAATGCGCTTCAGACGCTTGAAGTCTGCGGCAGAGGAGATGTGCCGGTATATCTCGGCGCAAAGCGTCCGCTTTTCCATGAGCGCAAGGCGACCATCAGCGTCCATGGAAAAGACGGCATGGGCGACAAGGGTATTATCCACCCGAACGGAAAGATGCAGGATATGCGGGCGGTTGATTTTATTCTTGACACGGTTAAAAAATACCCTGACGAGGTGGAGATAGCGGTTTTGGGGCCTGCTACCAACATCGCACTTGCGGTGCTTATTGACCGTGATACCATGAAGCATGTAAAACGCATCTGGTCTATGGGAACGCCCGGCTTCGGTCCCGGAAATGCAACCCCTGTTTCGGAATTCAATGTATTTATCGACGCAGAAGCATATGAACTGATGCTTGACTGCGGCTCTCCGATAACCATTGCGGGCTTTGACCTATGCACGGGTAATATCGGGCTTGACCGATATGAATTGGCCTATCTCGAATCGGGAAGCCCCGTTGCAAAATTCCTGACGCAGGCAACAAGCGTTATCCTGCAATTCAATATAGACACCCGAGGGGAACATATGGTTGATTTGCCTGATGCGGTTGCCATGGCGGCAGCTTTGTGGCCGGATTTTGTTAAGGAGAGCGTACGCTGTCATTGCCATTGCTGCACGGATAACAGCGAGGTTTACGGTCAGGTCATCTTCTTCCAGGAGGGCAAGACCTATGAGGCGATGCCCGGAGCAAAAAGCATAAACGCCGATGTTATCACCGCCGTGGACAGCGATCTGTTTACCGAAAGATTTATGAATCTGATAAGGTAATCATCGGTTATATTCAAGAAAAGCGCCCGCCGAAATCACGGCAGGCGCTTTATGTTTTATTTCTTATTGTTTGCGGCTTTTTTCTTTGCTTCGTCCTCTTTCATCCATTCGATTGCATCCCTGAGCGAATCAACAAGCGGTCTTGAAGTATAACCGAACTCATTGGTTGCCTTTTCATGAGAGAACTTGCAGTTTTCGCAAATCTTTCTGATTGAATATTCGTTAATTACGGGAGGAAGCTTCAGCCTGTCAAACAGCTTTTCGCAAAACGGAATAAGCTTCATAACCGTTTTATGTTTAACAACAATTTTCGGCTTCTTTCTGCCGCAGGCTTCAGCAAGCGCTCCGATGAACTCATCGAGAGTGTAAGCATTGCCGCAGAGAATGTAACATTCGCCGTTTCTTCCCTTTTCGGCAGCTCCGATCATTCCCTTTGCAACATCACGGACATCAACAAAATTATAGCCGCCGAAGTCAAAGGTTATCGGGAAAAAGCCTTTATCGAAAAGCTTCATCATCGTGCAGATGCTTGAGGTTCCGTTGTTATCGTAAGGGCCGACGCAGCAGCTCGGATGAATAACGCAAACCTTCAGGTTTTCATCGGCGCTGTCAAGAACATATTGAGTTGAAACTGCCTTGGATTTCGCATAAGCACCCTCAAGAACATCGGGATCAAAATGCGATATCTCGGTGATTTTTTCGGTTTTGCCCTCAACGGGAATTGCGTCAACCGACGAAACAAAAATCAGGGTTTTAACGCCGGCATTTTTGCAAGCCGCAACAACATTTTTTGTTCCCTCAACATTGACTGCCCAGACCTGCTTATCCTTTTTGCCGCTGATATCAACAACGCCGGCAACATGATAAACCGTCTCAGCTCCCTCAAAAGCCTTTGCGAGACTTTCAGGGTCAGTAACATCGCCTTTAACTTTCTCACATTCAATTCCGTCAAAAGCAGAACTGTCAGACCTGAGAAGCAGACGGATTTTTTCTCCTCTGTCGGCTAATTCCTTTACAAGCGCAAAGCCAACATGGCCTCTGCCGCCTGTAATCACATTAATTCCGCTCATCATATCTCCCCTTTTTAACTCTCATTTATTATCCATTTTGATTAATTTTATCACATGTCAAAAATCAAATCAACAAAATCTGTAACACTTAATTCCCACATTTTACTCAAAGTGTCTGATTTTGTATATTATTCAATGAGAATTGGGGCGATAAGCCGCCTAATCAGGCTTCGTTAACATAGTCTTTTTCCATCTGAGCTTTTGCTATGCGGTCAACCTCGTCGCTGTCTTTTGCGCTTTCAACCGCTCTGCGCATGGCTTCACGCCTTGCGAAAAGCTCACGGTACATCTGTTCTCTTTTTTCGTTGTTGATATTATAGAAAAACTTGGGGATTATTCCGAGCATACCCGTTATAACGGGAACTCCCGTTCCCATGGCGAACAGCCACCACTTGGTTCTGTCCTCCTGAGTTCCGATATCAAGACCCTGAATATAGCCGATTTCTTTCATTATGAGATTCTCAATCGAGCCTCTGGCAACGCCCTGAAGCTTTGTGACAAGACCTTTTGCAACGCCTGTCATCGCCTCGGCACGGTAGCCGTTTTTCCATTCGCAATAGTCCATTGACTCGTTATAAATCTCATTGGGAATAACATTTCTCAGACCGTAGACGCACATTTCAAGGACTTCTTCAACTGCAAATACGGGAAGCATGACCCATTTATTCTTGTAAAGTCCTTTTTTCATGCCGCCGATTGAGCCGATTCCGAAAACGGCAAGCCAGCAGATATCAGTCCACATATCTTCAAACACCCAGATTGCCTTGGTTGAAAATCTCTTTCTGATTGGTGCAACAAAAGCGTAGCTGATGGTTGAAACGGGCGAAGCGGGAATGCCGACGAGCGTCTGATATGTTGCTGAGCCGAGAACATCGATATAATAGTTTGTCTTGCTCTTGCCGACCTTGAAGCCTTCAAGAAACTCCGAAAGCGCTATCATAAGTATCGGTCGGTTGTTGATTATCGCCTTCAATCCCTGAACAACGCTCGGTTTTTCGATTGACTGATTGACCCTTTCTTTCGTTACGCAGATGAAGAAGAACGACATAGCGCAGGAAAGAATGGCGGTGCAGATACCGAAGCTCATAAACAGATTGTTGAGCTTCCATTTGAGCACCTTGTTGTTAGTCAGGTCAAGCAGAACGCCGAAAATAAGCTCGGGCAGTTTTTCTCCGACCAAGCCGGAAACAAGCTTCGCCATGGTTATCAGCCCCGTTCTTTCGAGCGGGTCAGGCGTTATGGTTGACATAAACCCCGTGCCTGCGATTGATGTAAATGTTCCCGCCGTTTCGCAGATAACCGAAAAGACGCAGTAGAAAATGAATTTCGGAACATAGTCCGCCGCCGTGTTGGGGAAAATAACAGGCATGAACCAATACCAAAGCCCGAGAATGCACAGAGGAATCTGACCGAGCAGAATATAAGGCTTGAATTTGCCCCAGCGGGTGCGGGTGCGGTCAACGATAACTCCGATAAATGTGTCGTTGATAGTATCCCATATTCCTGCAAAAAGATTGAAAGCCGCAAGAAAATTAAAATCAAGCTTGACAACATCATAGATGAATCTGTCTTTATACTTGTTGATATTGAAGCTTGCGGCAACATCGTTGAGCAGATAGCCTATCCTCTCTTTCTGACCGACATAATGTCTGTTTCTCAAGAGAGGGTTTTTGACACCCTTTTCATAGTCAATGACTATGCCCTGTTCTTCGGCGCCATTGACCTCTTTTGTTTTCTCTTCCAATTTATCGCCTCCGTCAAAAATATATGTACAATAATAACATATTTATAAATAAAAAACAATAGATTTTGTTAAAATCTATGCAATATTATAACCTAAAATAACATAAAAAGCGCCCGAACGGTAAAAAGACCGAACGGACGCTGTTTTTTCGCAAAAAAAAATGAACAATGAATAACGCAGGATATAAAGATAGACATACAGAAATTCACAATCTGCCCTTGCAAAGCTTTTTAAATTTTAGTATATATATCTCAAAATATCTCTATATTATTCATCATTCATTATTTAATGCCCCTCAATGCGCAAGAAAAGAGGCATTCTGGTGCCGGTGACCGGACTTGAACCGGTACGGTGTTGCCACCGAGGGATTTTAAGTCCCTTGCGTCTGCCGATTTCGCCACACCGGCAACTGTCGCCGAAACTTTTGGGGTAAAGTTAGCCCGCTTTCCGTTCCGGCGACATAATTATAGTTTATTTTGATAAATTTGTCAACAGTATTTGCGATAAATTAATATTCTCTTTCGGCAATTAATTTTCGCTCTGTATTATTGATAATGGTGCGCCTGAGTGAGCATCATATCCTTAACCTTCATAAGCCTTGTCGTTGTGCTTCTCTCGTTTTCGTCAAGCTTCATGGCTATGAATTTTATTGTTTCCTCATACTGCGGAATCATAACATGCTCCAGAGCGTTAACTCTGCGGCGTGTTTTTTCGATTTCATCAGCCATGAGACGGCAGGATTTTTCAAGCTCCGCAAGCCTTATCAGCTTTGGCATAATATCCGAAAGAGCCTTAACCGCATCGTCAAGCTCGCCCGAGGTTTCGGCAAAGCCGTAGGAATAAATGTCGTTTTCATCCGCTGTTTTGAATTTAACATCAAAAACGGGAATCATAACGCTCATAATATTCTTTTCGCTGACCTCAAGCTGCATTTCCTGCCTCGGAAGCATCAGCGCAACATCAAGGCTTTTATCGCTCATAACGCATCCCGCAACCGACATGGCATCGTTAGCCTTTCGGATGCCCTCCTCAACCTCAATTCTCAGCGCTTTGTTTTCTCTCACCATATCAAGAAAACGGCGCATAAGCTCATCACGCTTGTCTTTCAGCAGCTTATGACCTCTGCGGGCGGTTGCAAGCTTGCGTTTGAGATTGGTAAGCTCCATTCTTGTCGGGTTGACATTCAGGATTGCCATGGGGTATCACTTCCCTCCGATTGATTTTTGCGGTTAAAAGTCAAACCTTGCCGTAATATTTATCAAGCAGTTCGTCGCTGATTCTTCTCAGCTCGCTTCTGGGCAGAATTGAAAGCAGCTTCCAGCCGATATCGAGGGTTTCTTCAATATCTCTGTCGGTTTCAAAGCCCTGAGAAACATAAACCTTTTCAAATTCATCGGCGAATTTTGCATAAAGCTTATCCATATCGGTAAGAGCCGCTTCGCCGAGAATAACCATAAGCTCTTTTGCGTCCTTGCCTCGTGCATAAGCCGAGAAAAGCTGGTTCATGGTGTTTGAATGGTCTTTTCTCGTTTTGCCCTCTCCGATACCCTTATCTTTAAGACGGGAAAGAGAAGGAAGAACATCAATCGGCGGGTTAACGCCTTTTCTGTAAAGCTCACGGCTGAGAATAATCTGACCCTCGGTGATGTAGCCCGTAAGGTCGGGAATCGGGTGGGTCTTGTCATCCTCGGGCATTGTGAGAATGGGAATCATGGTTATACTGCCCTCTTTGCCTCTCTGCCTGCCGGCTCTTTCATAAATCGAGGCAAGGTCGGTATACATATATCCGGGATATCCTCGTCTGCCGGGAACTTCCTTGCGGGCGGCGGAGACCTCACGCAAAGCGTCTGCATAGTTCGTGATATCGGTCAGAATTACAAGAACATGCATTCCCTTGTCGAAAGCAAGATATTCTGCGGCGGTCAATGCCATTTTCGGGGTTGCGATTCTTTCAATTGCAGGGTCGTTGGCGAGGTTGGAGAACATAACCGTTCTGTCAAGCGCACCCGTCTTTTTGAAGCTCTGAACGAAATAATCGGACTCCTCAAAGGTGATGCCCATTGCGGCAAAAACAACGGCAAACTGCTCGTTTGCGCCTCTGACCTTTGCCTGCCTTGCAATCTGAGCGGCAAGCTCGGCATGGGGCAGACCCGATGCTGAGAAAATCGGAAGCTTCTGACCTCTGACGAGAGTATTAAGACCGTCGATAGCCGAAACGCCCGTCTGAATAAATTCCTGCGGATAGCTTCTTGCGGCGGGATTCATCGGAACGCCGTTGACATCCGCACGCTTTTCGGGGATAATCTCGGGGCCGCCGTCAATGGGTCTGCCGAGGCCGTCAAAAACTCTGCCGAGCATATCAAGTGACAGACCAAGCTCCATCTGCCTGCCGAGGAATCTGACCTTGCTCTGAGCAAGGTTAATGCCCGTTGCGCTTTCAAAAAGCTGAACAAGGGCGTTTGAACCGTCAACCTCAAGCACACGGCAGCGGCGTTTTTCGCCGTTTGCAAGCTCGATTTCGCCGAGTTCGTTATAAGCAACTCCCTCAACCTCACGGACAAGCATAAGAGGACCCGCTACCTCCTGTATGGTTCTGTATTCCTTAGGCATCAGAAATCCTCCTTCTTGTCAACAGCGTCCTTGAGCTGCTTTTTAAGCTCATGGGAAACTCTTGAATATTCGTCATTAACATTTTCTTCGGGCGTATATTTGAATCTGCCGATAGCTTCTCTGACGGGAAGCGCAACGATATCCTCAATATTCGCTCCCTTGTTGAGAGCTTCAAGGGATTCGTCATAGTATTCAACAACAAGCTTCATCATGCAATGCTGCTTGTTGAGCGATGTGTAGGTGTCAACCTCATGGAATGCAAGCTGATGAAGGAAGTCCTCACGGATTGAGCGGGCGGCTTCCATTTTAAGTCTGTCGGGAGCTGAAAGAGCGTCCATACCGACAAGCTTAACAATTTCGTCAAGAGCCGCTTCGTCCGAAAGAAGAGCCATAAGGCGGCCTCTGAGAGTCGTCCAGTCATCGTTTACATTTGCGTTGAACCACTTGCCGAGAGAGTCTGCATAAAGCGAATAACTCGTCAGCCAGTTGATTGCGGGGAAGTGACGCTTATATGCAAGCGATGAATCAAGACCCCAGAACACCTTGACAATACGCAATGTCGCCTGCGAAACGGGCTCGGAAATATCGCCGCCGGGAGGCGAAACTGCGCCGATAACCGAAAGCGCACCCTCTCTGCCCTCTGTGCCGAGAGAAATAACACGACCCGCTCTTTCATAGAACTGAGCAAGACGGCTGCCGAGGTAAGCGGGATAGCCTTCTTCGCCGGGCATTTCTTCAAGTCTGCCCGACATCTCACGCAGAGCCTCAGCCCAGCGGGAGGTTGAGTCCGCCATAAGCGCAACGGAATAGCCCATGTCACGGAAATATTCCGCAATCGTAATTCCGGTATAAATCGAAGCCTCACGGGCGGCAACGGGCATATCCGAAGTGTTGGCAATAAGAACGGTGCGCTCCATGAGCGATTTGCCCGTGTGCGGGTCAATAAGCTCGGGGAACTCATTGAGAACATCGGTCATTTCGTTGCCTCTTTCGCCGCAACCGATATAAACAACGATATCCGCCTCAGCCCACTTTGCAAGCTGATGCTGAGTTACGGTTTTGCCGCTTCCGAACGGGCCGGGAATCGCCGCAACGCCGCCCTTTGCAATCGGGAAAAGCGAATCGATGACACGCTGACCCGTAACAAGGGGAACATCGGGCGAAAGCTTTTTCATATAGGGTCTGCCTTTACGAACAGGCCATTTCTGCATGAGGGTTATCGGAGCTTCTTCTCCGTTTTCTTTGACGATAACGCCGACCTTGTCGGTTATCGTGAAGTCGCCCTCTTTGATTTCCTTTACTGTTCCGCTCATAAGCGGAGAAACCATTATCTTATGAAGAACTATGTCGGTCTCCTGAACCGTGCCGAGAACATCGCCGCTTTGAACCTTATCGCCCGCTTTAACGCAGGGAACAAAGTGCCAGACAGCTTCACGGCTCAGCGCAGGAACCTCGATACCTCTTGTGAGGTTGTTGCCCGCAATCTCGCAAAGCACTTTAAGCGGTCTCTGAATACCGTCAAATATGCCCTGAATAAGACCTGGGCCGAGCTCAACGCTCAGCGGTTCTTCGGTTGATTCAACCGGCTCGCCCGTTCTGATTCCCGAGGTTTCCTCATAAACCTGAACGGAAGCACGGTCGCCGTGCATTTCTATTATTTCACCAATCAGTCTGTCGTTGCCGACACGCACAACATCAAACATGTTTGCGTCACGCATGCCCGAAGCAACGACCAAAGGACCTGATATTTTTGTTATAACACCTTTACTCATTTTTGTGTGCCACGCCTTTCAGTTGAATTTGACCGTTGTTAAGCCAAAATGTCCGAGCCGACTGCCTTTTCAACAAATTTGCTGACATTGGCAAGCCCCATGCCCGTGTTGCCTCTGACTCCCGGAACGGGAATAATCGCAGGCAACGGCTTTGAAGCATAACGCTCGATCTCCTCCGGAATTTCGGAAGCAAGCTGCTCGGTTATATATATTACTCCGTAGCCGTTTTCGGCAAGACGGCGAACCGTGTGGGCAGCCTTTACGGGGTCGGTTTCGGGGAAAATACTCAGCCCGAGAGAAGCAAAGCCGTAAATGCTCTCCTTGTCTCCTATTGCGGCAATTTTATACATATATATCCCTCACTCTCTCCGTAATCGCCTGAGCGGGGATTCCGCTCGCCTTAGCCGAAAGAATAATTCTTACATTTTTCGATTCCGCCTGCTTCGCATAGTAATAAGCAACAAGCGGGTCGGGCCCGAAGGTCTCATATTTTGCGCTCTCAAGCCATGAAACAACAGAGTTGTCGCATTGCTTTTCAAAAGCGGTGAAGCCTTTCTTAATGCTGTCTGAAAGAAAAGCATATTCGGTTGTCAGCAGATATTCAGCCATGCTGTCCAAGCTTCCCGCATTCGCATAAAGCTCGCCGTTATCCGTTTTACAGCCGCACATTGCTTCAAGAGCAAAATCTCTGCTCTTGCCCGTCTTGCGGCAGCGAAGAGCGGTTTTGATATTTGCCGCAGCGGCATAAAGCTCCGCAATTTTCAGAAGCAGAGAGCTTTCGGCTTTTTCTGCATAAGCGATTCTTGCTTCAAGAGCCGCTTTATCAATAATAATCTCCGCAAGCTGACCGCTCTCACGCTTTGAAACCGCTTCATAAGCCTCCAAAGCAGGCTTCGCAAGAAATTCGGGCAGAATATCGAAATCGTTCTCCGTCACGGCTTTTGTAATCAGCTCCGTGTCGGTTATGCAGGGGTAAACATAACATTCCGACGGTTCACGGTCGGAAAAAACGCATTTGACAGCCGCTTTGACATTGAAAAAGTCGTTGCCGATAACAAGAGCTTCAAGCAATGAAGAATCGGGAGCACTCTCGGAAATAAGCTCCCACGCCTTTGAAAGCTCACGCTCCGCAATGTCGAATTTCTCACCCTTTTCGGGGATATCCCAGCCCTTATCGGCAAGAATGCGAACCGCCGCCGCATAGTCCGAAGCCGCCATAAGCTGCTCCATGTCGGCAGAGGTCAACAAAGAAACTTCATTTGACCTTATTCTCGCAACGGCATAGGCATATTCGGTTTCACGCATATTCCTCACCGCCCGTCAAAATATAATATCGTTGATTTTAGCCTTGAGAGTGTCCGATTCGGCTTCGATAATTGCCTTGAAAGAACAATTTATCTCGATGTCGCCGTAAATGAGCATCAGACCGCCCTCGATATCGGCAGGCTCTTTTGAAATCACGCAGGAAGCGTTCTTTTCGGCAAGAGCCGATGAAAGTTTACTTTCAAAACCCGCAGGCATTCTTGAAATATCCCTTGCGGAAAGCTTAACGACGCATTCGCCGCTCATGGCGTTATCGGCGGCAAGCTTCAGCAGAGCGCCGAAATATTTATCATCGGGCAGAGAAAGCAGAGTTTCAAGCAGCTTTGAGAGAACCTCGCCGACCGCCTCAACCCTTGCTTCAAGAAACGCACGCTTTTCAATCTGCTCAGAGCCCGAACGAGCCATTGAAAGAATGTTTTCGCATTCCTTTTCGGCGTCGGCTTTGATTTTTTCGGCAAGCTTCTTGCCGTTTTCCTCAGCCTTTGCCGCTATCTCGTCACACTGCTTCTGAGCATTTGCGATTATTGCGCCGCTTTTTGCTGCGCTGTCGTCGTTGATTTTAGTTATGATTTTGTCTAAACCTGTCATGGCTTCAGCCCTCTCGGTCAATCAAACGCCGAGCTTGCCGACGCTGATGATTGAAAGCAGAGAAACAAGCAGGGCAAGAACGGCGTAGGTCTCAACCATAACCGCCATTGTGATGGCCTTACCGCTCTGCTCGGGCTTCTTTGCAATAATGCTGACGCCTGCTGCGGCGGCTTTGCCCTGAGAAATGCCTGAGAAATAACCGACAACGGCAATGGGAAGGCATGCGCCGAAATAGAGCAGACCCGAAGCTACGGAAATAGGCTCAAAGCTTCCGCCGATGATGCCGACCTGAAGAAGAACAAGGATTGCGGCAAGGAAGCCGTAAAGACCCTGAGTACCGGGAAGAATCTGAAGAATAAGAACTTTACCGAACTTTGAGGGGTCTTCGGTAACAACGCCTGCGCCTGCCTGTCCGACAAGTCCGACGCCCTTTGCCGAGCCCATACCTGCGAAAATTGCGGCTGCTGCCGCTCCTATAAGTGCAAAAACA
The DNA here is from genome assembly GCA_051881575.1 of Acutalibacteraceae bacterium. Taxonomy (GTDB): domain Bacteria; phylum Bacillota; class Clostridia; order Oscillospirales; family Acutalibacteraceae; genus CAG-177. The sequence continues at coordinate 34,799 of JBJEQD010000072.1, forward strand.
ATACCGAGATTTTCCATGTTATTTTTCCTCCTTGAGTTTGAAATATTTTGTATTGGCAGTTAACGGGGCGAAGGCTCTGCCGCCGCCCTCATAAAACTTGGAATAAAGCTCAACATACTGGAGCCTGTTGGTGTGAACATAAGTGCCTATCATGTTAATCGCAATATTTATCGTATGACCGACAATGAACACGAAAACAAGAAGAATCGCCTTAACAACGGGGTTTGACGGAATCGTTCCGAGCATATTGACAACCTGAGCGATAACGCCGGTGCAAAGGCTCAGGGCAAGCAGTCTTGAATATGAAAGAACATCTCCGAGATATCCCGAGCCGACATTGTAAAGCCCGTAAAGTCCTCCGCCGAGCTTGCCTATCAGGCTCTTTGAAGAACGCCCGCTTGTCAGCACAACGGCAATAACGCCCGCTATTGCAAGGTATTTGCCGACGGTGAGAACAACAGCCGGCATTCCGCCCGCTATCATGTTGGCGCATATCGGAGCAACGCCCGTAACGAGAAGATAAATCGGAACGGTGTCGCAGATTGCGTCAAGCTTTTTGCCCTCTTTCCAGAGCATCACAAGTCTTACGGCAAGGCCGAGATAAAGGTGGCAGATGCCGAACAGGAAAGAGAAAAGCAACAGAGTCATGGGATTGTTGCCCGCAAGCGGATCCATCCAGATTGCGATATCCGCCGTTGTCAGATTCTTGCCGAAGAAATTATTTGCAACAACGGGGATAATGTCGCCGAACCAGCCGCCGAACATTGCGCCCCAGAACATCGTTGAAATTCCGCAGTAGAAAAACAAATTCATGTTTTTCTTCATGTTTTCTTCAAGCTTCATCTTTTTCTTTGCGACGAATGTAAAAATAACCATCAGCAGACCGTAGCCCGCATCCGAAAGCATAAGTCCGAAGAAGAAATAATAGAAAAATGACATTATCGGGCTTGGGTCGGGGTCTTTTTTCGACGGAAGCGCATACATTGCAGTTATGGACTCCATCGGAGCGTTGAACTGATTGTTTTCGAGAAGAACGGGAACATCCGCATCCTCGGGCGGGTCCGAAGCCGAAACTGCGACGGTATATTTTTCTTCAAGCTGTGAAATCAGCTTTTCAAGCCGCTTTTCGGGAACATAGCCGCTGATTATGATGACATTTTCGCTTGTTGAAAGCAAATTCAGCGCCTCATACTTATCGTGCCTTATTGAGAAATAATCCCGCACGAACTCAATGTCGCTTCTGTTCGAGGCAAGCTTTTCAATTTCTTTTTGGCTCGACTTGATTTCATCGAGCAGCTCGTCAATCCGTTTTTTGCACCGCTCATAGCGAACGGCAGGCGGATGCTTTGTCGGATCGGTCGGATAAGCGAAGCCGAGAGCCCGCAGAGCATCATTCACTTTCTCTTTGCATTCTCTGTGGCAAACTGCGAAAACGCCGCTTCGGTCTTTATCGTGAAAAATAATTTCAATTTCAAGCTTTTCCTCGCCGTCAAGCAAGGGTGCAAGCGCAATTGAAAGGCTCTCCGCCGTGTAATCTCCGGGCATTGTTCCGATAAACGCCGCCGTGGTCTGCGTTCCCGCAAACTGCATGGGAACATCAAGCGAAAGCCACGGTTCAAGCCCGTCCATGGAAGCTCTGAGCCTTGCAATCTGAGCTTTTGAATCCGCTATTGTTTTTTCGCAGCAGCAGATATTATAGCAAACCGCAAGCATCCTGTCGGCTATATCCGATTTCTTGATATACTCCGAAACTGACATTTCACGCCTTGCTTCAAAGGATGAAAGCAAGCCTTTTTTCTGCGGAGCATATTTATTGAGAATATCGAGAGCCGTCTGAGCCGTGTCCATATATTTTTCAAGCTGAGACGCCGTTCTGCCCGATGAAAGCTTTGAAAGACCTTCGATTTCCTCCTGCTCGTGAAGCTCAATAACGGAGCGCATCTGAAGAAAATCGAAAATATCCTTGCCCTGCTCAATCGGGGCGGCTATTTCAAGATATTTCATTTTAAGCTTTGCCAAGAAAACACCTCCCTGATATAGATTTTAAGGCGCAGGCTCAAATCATCTCGCTGATTATCGCCGAAACGGCTTCATCGCTCTTTTTCAGCGCAGCCGATTTGATTTCCTCCGCCTTGGATTTTGCATTTTTTGCCGCTTCATCCTGCATTTTCTTGCTTTCAGCCATTGCTGCGGATATCATCTCTCTGGCGGCTTTGTTAGCCTCGGTTTTGAGAAATTCTTCTCTTTCAGACGCTTTTGCTTTGGCATCTGCAATCATTTTTTCTCCTTTTTCTGCCGCAGAAGCAGTTTCAAGCGCACCGGATTTTTCGGCGGCAAGGAGTGCATTCACCATTTCGGAAGCCATAAAAAATCGCCCTCCATATAGAAATTTATATTATTATATATCAAATTTTTCGCTATTTCAATACCAAAAATGACAGAATATATACCACAAAAACTTTTTTCTGTGTGACTATTGCCTATTTTTGAGAAATAGAGTATAATATTGAGACGAGTTAGCGGACAAACACAATCCCGAGAAAACAAGGAGGAAACATAAAAATGAAATTTTATCCGCTCGACCTTGCAGAATTAATAAAGGAAAGAGACATTGAGGGCATCATTGCGCTGACCATTTCAAAACTGCCGCTGCTGATTTCTGCGGCAATCATAATCGCCGTCGGCTTTGCCGTTACAAATCTTATCGGTAAAATTCTTATCAAGGCTCTGTGCGCCAAAGGCATTGACCCCTCTATTCATTCATTTATCAGAACGATTGTAACGCTGATTCTGAAATTCGCCGTTATTCTTTCGGCTCTTTCAACATTAAATATTGATGTCAATTCATTTTTGACAGCCCTCGGAGCTGCGGGAATTACCGCCGGTATCGGCCTGCAATCGAGCATAAGTCAGCTTGCAAGCGGAATTCAGATTCTTGTTAACCACCCGTTCAAGAGCGGAGATTTTATTGATATCGGCTCTGTCAGCGGCAAGGTTCACGAGATAAAAATGATGTATACCGAGCTTATTACGCTTGATAACAAGCGTGTTATTATTCCGAATTCAACAATAACAAGCAGTAACATCATCAACTACAATTCCGAGAGCAGGCGCAGGCTTGACCTCGTTTTTTCAGTTTCTTACGACGCCGATATTTCAAAGGCAAAAGAGGTTCTGCTTGAAACGGTCAAAGCAAACAAGCTCATTCTCACCGACCCCGCACCCATCATTGCAGTCAAGGAGCATGCGGCAAGCTCAATAAACCTTGCATGCCTCATCTGGTGCTCAAGCGACGACTATTGGGACGCTTATTATTCAATGCAGGAATCCGTTAAGCTCGCTTTTGACAGCAACGGAATTCCCATTCCCTATAATCAGCTTGATGTGCATATCGTTAAGGATATGGGAGTTGAACACAATATGCCGAAAATTTGATATTACGGCGTATTTTCACTT
>JBJEQD010000073.1:0-37548 GCA_051881575.1 Acutalibacteraceae bacterium
TTTTCACTTTTTCTTAAGTTAATGACATTGCTCAGGAGGGAGCCCAAGACGAAAGTTTAATCTTAATAATAGGCTGTCTGCAAAACCGTGGCTGACTGTATAGGCTCCTTTGGCAAAGGAGCTGGCGCATAGCGCCTGAGGATTGGGAAAAACAGATGTATTTTCTCGGCATTCAGCCATTTCTTGAATTAATTTCGGATTGTTTATTTGCCCTCTCATTGAGGAGTCATATAATATTGCTGTTAATTATTTCCCTCATCACCGCCGTTCGGAGGAGGGGGTAAAAAATATTTTATTCCTTAACAAGATATGCGGCGCTGACCCAGCCGTTGACCGATTCATATGAAACATATGCCCAGCCGGGAACGGATTTTGAAACGGTGACCGTTGAACCGTTCGGAATCTTAATAAGCACCTCTGCCGAGGCTTCGGGCAGCGCTCTGACATTCAGAACGCTTCCGCTCGTTGCGACCTTGTATGTGCCGGCGTCAACGGGCGCTGTGTTTCCGACGGTTGCGGCAACCTCCTGAATACGGGCGTTGAAATAGACCTCGCCGTTATTCAGCTTTTCGCCGTAAGCTTCAAAGAGCTCGCTGACCGTAACGAGCTTAAAGCCCTTTTGAACAAGACCGGGAATCACCATTTCACACAGGTCTGCGGTGAAATCATAGATATCATGCATGAGAACAATGTCTCCGCCTTGGGCATTTTCAAGCACGCTGTCACAGATTTTCTTCATGTCTGCGCTGCGCTGTTCCTCGCTTCTGCCCTTATGGGCGGCGTCCTTGAACTTCCAGTCGTTTGTGTCGATTGACCATTGAATCAGCGGCATTCCGATATCGTCGGTAACGCCCTTATATGCTCCGCCCGGAGCTCTGAAAAGCACGGGGGATTTGCCCGTTATTGATTTCAGCGTTGAGTTCGGGGCATCAACCTGTTCACGAAGCACATCGTAGCTGCATTTTGTCAGCGTTTTGTGATCCTTGGAGTGGTTGCCGATTTCACAGCCCAGTTCCGAGGCTCGCTTTATGGTTGAAGCGTTGTTTTCAATATTGTAGCCGACAACAAAGAAGGTTGCAACGCCGTTGTTCTGTTCAAGAACATCAAGGATTCTGTTGGTGGTTGTTCCCCTCGGCCCGTCGTCAAAGGTCAGAGCAATCAGCTTGTCATTCGGCGAATATTTAGGCTTTTGAGTTGTCGGAGCGTCGGTTATTTCGGCGCTCATTCCCGTCATTGCGGAATTTGAATTGCCTTCTCCCCCCGTAGTTACTTCCGATGTTCCGCCGTTCGGCTTGCAGCCGCTGAAAACGAGCAACAAAGCCAGAATTATTGCGGATATCGCAGCAATACTTTTCCGATTTCTCATAATTACACTCCCTTACTTTTTATATTCTCTCTGTAAAGACATTATATTACATTATTTTCAAACTAATTTTACAAATCGGAAATATAAATGCATTGTAATAATTTTTAACAATTGTGTAATAATTGTTATTTTTTACGGAAATCGGGCGTTTACTATTAATAGACGGAGAATTTGCTTAATGAATTAAAAAAGCAGATTACAGACCCGTTCCTTTCGGAAAAAAGTCTGCAATCTGCGTTTATAAAATTCTGATATTAAATATTATTTGTCGATGACTCGGAGGTTACCAGATTTTTTTGTCGGCAATGTCCTCAACAGCCTTTGCGGCAAAGTCGGCAACGCTCATTGCGCCGATATCGCCTTCGCCTCTCTTGCGGACGGAAACCGTGCCGTCCTCGATTTCCTTGTCGCCGACAAGGAGCATGTAGGGGATTTTCTGAAGCTGAGCTTCACGGATTTTATAGCCGATCTTTTCGCTGCGCTCGTCAACCGTAACTCTCATGCCCATTGCTTCAAGCTTTTTGCGAACTGAGTTTGCATATTCCTGATGGCGGTCGGCAATCGGGAGGAGTCTTACCTGCTCGGGAGCAAGCCAGAGCGGGAATGCGCCTGCATATTTCTCAATAAGAAGAGCAAGTGTGCGCTCGTAGCAACCGATTGAGGTTCTGTGAATGATATAGGGATTCTTCTTAGTGCCGTCTGCGGCAACATATTCCATGCCGAATTTCTCGGCAAGCATCTGGTCAATCTGAATGGTGATGAGCGTATCCTCTTTGCCGTGAACATTCTTAATCTGAATATCAAGCTTCGGGCCGTAGAAAGCCGCTTCGCCGATGCCGATTTTATAAGGAATCTCAAGGTGGTCAAGAATCTTCTTCATAACGCCCTGAGCTTCGTCCCACTGCTCCTTGGTTCCGATATATTTCTCTCTGTCGTCGGGATCCCACTGAGAGAAGCGGTAAGAAACATCCTCATAAAGGCCGAGAGTTTTGAGCATATAGATTGCAAGCTCAAGACAGCCCTTAAATTCATCTTCAAGCTGTTCGGGGGTGCACATGAGATGACCTTCGGAAATCGTGAACTGTCTGACACGGATAAGTCCGTGCATTTCGCCGCTTGCCTCGTTGCGGAAAAGGGTCGAGGTCTCGTTGTAACGGAGCGGCAGGTCACGGTATGAGCGGGCTCTGTTGAGATATGCCTGATACTGGAACGGGCAGGTCATGGGGCGAAGAGCAAAAACTTCGTCGTCTTTTTCTTCATCGCCGAGAACAAACATGCCGTCCTGATAGTGATCCCAATGACCCGAGAGCTTATAAAGGTCGCTCTTTGCCATATAGGGAGTTTTTGTGAGAAGCCAGCCTCTCCTCTGCTCCTCGTCCTCAACAAAACGCTGAAGAATCTGAATGATTCTTGCACCGTTGGGCAGAAGAATGGGCAGACCCTGACCGATAAGGTCGCTCGTTGTGAATATTTCAAGCTCTCTGCCGAGCTTATTGTGGTCTCTCTTCTTTGCTTCTTCAATGGCTTCAAGGTGAGCGTCAAGGTCGGATTTCTTGGTGAAAGCCGTGCCGTAAATTCTCTGAAGCATTTTATTCTTGGAGTCGCCTCTCCAATATGCGCCCGTGCAGGAGGTAAGCTTGAAAGCCTTGATTCTGCCTGTGTCGGGAATATGAGGGCCGGCGCACAGCTCGTCAAATTCGCCCTGCTTGTAGAACGAAATCTTTTCGCCCTTGTCGGAATGCTCTTTGATAAGCTCAACTTTATAGGCTTCGCCCTTTGCTTCCATGAGCTTTATGGCTTCCTCGGGGTCAAGCTCATATTTTTCAAGCGGGAGAGCTTCCTTGACGATTTTGCTCATTTCTGCTTCGATTTTTTCAAGAATTTCGGGAGTGAACGGAACATCGATATCAAAATCATAGTAAAAACCGTTATCGATTGCGGGGCCGATGGCAAGTTTTGCTTCGGGATAGAGCCTTTTAACCGCCTGAGCAAGAACATGGGAGGCGGTGTGGCGCAGAGCCCATTTGCCGTCGGGGTCATCAAAGGTGAGAATTTCAAGCTCGCAGTCGCTTTCGAGAGGAGTTCTCAAATCGGCAACCTTTCCGTCAATTTTGCAGGAGCAGGCGGCTTTGAAAAGACCTGCGCCGAGGCTTTTTGCAACATCCATGGCGGTTGTGCCGTTTTCAAATTCCTTAACGACTCCGCCCTTGAGGGTAACATTTATCATTATTATCATCCTTTCTTTTCATAAAAAAATAAGCCCCATCCTGAACAAAACAGGATGAAGCAATAAACTCCACGGTTCCACCCGTTATTCCGCTTTCAAAAAAGCGGCTCTCGGCAGCTTTAACGCAGCTGATACGGCTGACCTTATTTCGGAGAGCACTCGGCAGCGGTAGCGGCTTGCGGGCTTTTGCCGCCCTTTCAGCCACGGGGCAGCTCTCTGAAAAAAGCCGTTTGCAGGCAGCCTTCTGCCTCAACGATTTTGATATTACTTAATTATCTTATCACTCATTTTATTCAAAGTCAATAGAAAAAATGAGGAAAAATCGATAAAAAACTTGACAATAACAGTATAAAAGTATACTATAGATACAATGGTGTTATTTTGTGCCAAGCGAACCCGATTTCGTTTAAATACACCATTGGTAGATTTTTTGCAAAATTTTCATATTGGTTCTGCACCCGCAGACCGCAAAAATTTTTAAAAAAGGAGGAACGCACTATTAACACTCAAGTATCCCTTTGGATTGTTATTCTTGTTGCCGTCGTTGCAGTAGTGGGCATGGTTGTTATGTTCATTCTCGGCGGTTTACATAGAAAAAAGACAGCCGAAGCGGCTATAGGCTCTGCCGAGCAGGAAGCTAACAAGATTGTCAGCGACGCTATCGCAGAAGCCGAAGCCAAGAAAAAAGAAGCTGTTCTTGAAGCAAAAGACGAAATCCACAAGCAAAGAACCGAAACAGAAAAAGAACTTCGTGAAAGGCGCAACGAGGTTCAGCGTATGGAGCGCCGAATCAACCAGAAAGAGGAAACTCTCGATAAGAAGAGTGACAACCTCGAGAAAAAGGAAGAGGTTCTCAACGGCAAAATCAAGGAAGCCGAGGCTCGCCTTGAAGAAGTTGAGAGCATCAAGAAAAGCCAGTTTGAAATGCTCGAAAGAATATCGGGCTTCACAAAGGATCAGGCTAAGGAATATATCCTTAAAACGCTTGAATCCGACCTTGACCACGAAAAAGCGGTCAAGATTCAGGAATATGAGCAGCGCACCAAGGATGAAGCCGAACAGCTCGCAAGAGAGGTTATCACAACCGCAATTCAGCGCTGCGCCGCAGACCATGCCGCAGAAACAACCGTTTCCGTTGTTCCTCTGCCCAATGACGAAATGAAGGGCAGAATCATCGGCAGAGAGGGCAGAAATGTCAGAACCCTTGAAATGATAACGGGCGTTGACCTTATCATTGACGACACGCCCGAGGCAATCACCGTTTCGTGCTTTGACCCCGTTCGCAGAGAGATTGCAAGAGTTGCTCTTGAAAAGCTCGTTGCAGACGGCAGAATCCACCCCGCAAGAATTGAAGAAATGTACGACAAGGCAAAGCGTGAGGTTGAAGCAACAATCAAGCAGACCGGTGAGCATGCGCTTATCGATGCGGGCGTTAACAATGTTCATCCCGAAATCGTTAAGCTTCTCGGCAAGCTCAGATACCGCACAAGCTACGGTCAGAATGTTCTCAAGCATTCGCTTGAAGTTTCATATATTGCCGGACTCATGGCGTCGGAACTTGGCACCGATGTCAGATTGGCAAAAAGAGCAGGCTTGCTGCATGATATCGGCAAGGCTCTCGACCACGAGATGGAAGGCTCCCATGTTGATTTGGGTGTTGAATTTGCAAAGAGATACAAAGAAAACGATATAGTTCTTAACGCTATCAAGGCTCACCACGGCGAGGTTGAGGCAAAATCGGTCACCGCCGCTCTCGTTCAGGCGGCAGACGCTATTTCAGCCGCAAGACCCGGCGCAAGGCGTGAGGATGTTCAGAATTATGTTAAACGCCTTGAAAAGCTTGAAGAAATTGCAGATTCATTTGAGGGCGTTGAGCGTTCGTTCGCTATTCAGGCGGGCAGAGAAGTCAGAATCATGGTTAAGCCCAACATCATTACGGACGACAAGATGGTTCTTCTTGCAAGAGATGTTGCCAAAAAGATTGAAGAGAGCATGGAATATCCCGGTCAGATCAAGGTTAACATTATCAGGGAAAGTAGAACCGTTGATTACGCAAAATAAAAGCAGAGGGCTGTCGCAATATATTATTGTGACAGCCCATAATTAATATTGTGGCAGTCTATCATCTTATTGCGACAGCCCATAATTATACTGTGACAGCCCATAATTATATTATGAAAGCTCATATTTTATAATAATATATGATTTAATTTCCACGGAGGTTATCTGATGAATATTCTCGTTATCGGCGATGTAGTTTCGGCGGCGGGCTGTGAATTTCTGCGCAGCGTTCTGCCCGGCTTCAAACGGCTCAAAAATATTGATTTCTGCATTGCCAACGGTGAAAATTCCGCCGTGGGCAACGGCATTACGCCGTTTTCGGCGCAGTATCTTTTTGACAGCGGCGTTGATTTCTTAACAACGGGCAACCATGTTTACCGCCGCAGAGAGTTTTATGAAATGCTCGATGAACGCAGCGATATCATCCGCCCCGCCAATTTCAGCGCCCGCAACCCGGGCAGGGGATTCTCGGTTGTTGATATGGGATATGTCAAAATCGGAATAATAAACCTTTCGGGAATGGCTTATATGGACAGATGCGGCAATCCCTTTGACGCAGTTGACGAAATTTTGCCCAAGCTTTCGGATTGCAGGATAACTCTTGTTGATTTTCATGCCGAGGCAACAGCCGAAAAGAGGGCGCTCGGATTCTATCTTGACGGCAGGGTTTCCGCCGTTTACGGCACTCATACCCATGTTCTGACCGCAGATTCCGTGATTCTGCCCAAAGGCACGGCTTATATCACCGACATCGGCATGACGGGCGTTAAAAATTCGGTTCTCGGCGTTAAGCCCGAAATTTCAATCGAATGGCTCAGAACGGGAATGCCCGCAAGATTTGACCCGGCTCAGGGCGAATGTATGATGAACGGCTGTATTTTTGAATTTGACAACAAAACCGGCAGGGCGCTGAGCGTCGAGCCGGTTAATATAGAATGATTTTTCGGAGAAATTATTATGCAAAAGCTTTTGAGTTATATGCGCTCCGCATGTCAGCAGTATGAAATGATAAGTGACGGCGACAGAATAGCCGTCGGCGTTTCGGGCGGCAAGGATTCCGTTTCCCTGCTTGTCGGCCTTTCCGAACTGCGCCGCTTTTATCCTGCAAAATTCGATATTGTTGCGATAACGGTTGATCCCCGCTTCGGCGGAGAGGACGGCGATTATTCTCAGATTGAGGAGCTTTGCCGCCGTATCGGAGTTAAATATGTTATCAAGCGCACTCAGCTTGCCGAGGTTATTTTCGATATCAGAAAAGAGAGCAACCCTTGCAGTCTTTGCGCAAGAATGCGCCGTGGCGCTCTGCATGACGCCGCAAAGGAAGCGGGATGCAATAAAATTGCGCTCGGCCATCATCTTGACGATGTGGCGGAGACTTTCATAATGAATCTTTTCAACGGCGGAACGCTCGACTGCTTTATGCCCGTGACCTATCTTTCTCGCAAGGAGCTGTATATGATAAGACCGCTGATTTTTGCAAGGGAGAGCGATTGCAGGCGGGTTGCCCGCAAGATGAATCTGCCCGTTGTGAAAAGCAAATGTCCTGCTGACGGCGCAACCGAAAGGCAGGAGGTCAAGGAAATGCTTTCCGCTCTTGAAAAGAAATACGGCGATGTCCGCAGTAAAATTCTCGGAGCGATGCAGAGAAAGGGAATCAACGGTTATTGATTTGCCCCGAACATTCCGTATTTGATTTTTATTCGGTCAAGCTTTTCGATGAACGCCTTTCCTGCAAGCAGAAGAATGACGGCGGTTGTTGCCGCATGGGAGAGGTTGAACGGCACGCCCGAAGCGTAAATCGAAAGTATCTGTTTGATCGAAAAATCGGTTGCCATCATCAGCACCGAGCTTATATCGACTATCAGTCCGTAAATGACGAAGCACAGTATTCCGCCGACAGCGGCGAGAATCAGGCGGTTATTGCGGACTTTTTTGTTGCAGAAAATGAACCCTGCCGCAAGCCCGACGGCTCCCATTGCGAGCATCTGAAACGGAGTCCACGGCCCCTGCCCGAAAAGAAAATTTGAAACGAACATGGAGAGCGCTCCGCAGATAAAGCCCGACTGTGCGCCGAAGCACGCCGCAGTAATAATAACGATGGCGCAGGTCGGCTTGATGGTCGGCAGAGAAAAGAAAGCCGCTCTTGATGCGGCGGCAAGCGCCGACATGCAGGCGAGAACGGCAAGTTCCCTTGCAGACGGTTTGCTCTTTTCAAATGAAACGAGAAGCGGAAGGCAGGAGACGGCGATAATCAGCACAGCCATTGGGTAATAATATTCCTTACCGCTCAGAAATCTGTTCAGAACGCATGAGGCGGCAATCAGCAGAGCCGCAGTTATGACCGAAAGCACGGCGGCTTTTTTACTGCTCAAAGAGAAAGATTTTCTCTGCAAAGCGAAATCACATCCTTGTCCGTTACGCAGTTTTCAAAAATATGGCGTGAGAGCTTGTTGGCTGAGGTGGTGTAGAAGCTGTTGCCCGCAAAAAAGCTGTTGGCGTCGCTGACGCATACTGCCTGAGAATCGAAAATCATGGTGCAGAAATCGGCGTTGGCGGCGCAGAACTCGATATCATGCGAAATCATAATAACGGTCTTGCCATTTTCACGAAGTTTGCGGAGAATCTCGGCAAAGGTGAGCTTAAATTCGCAGTCCATGCCCTTTGTCGGCTCGTCGAGCAGTAAAATATCGGGGTCTTTGAGCAGGAGCTTTGCAAGAGCAGTTCTCTGCTGTTCTCCGCCGCTCAGGTCGTAGGGGTGGCGGTCAAGCAGAGCGGAAATGCCGCAAAGGCGGGCAATTTCATCTGTTTTTTCTTTGCTTGCGCCCATTTCTTCAAGCTCAGCCGATACCGTTTTTCGGGTGAAAAGCGCCTGAGGATTTTGCGGCATGGCGAGCACCCGTGCGGAGGATTTTTTAATATTTTCACCGAAAAATGAGATTTTACCCGAAAGCGGCTTCAATTCGCCCGTGAGCAGGCGGATAAGCGTTGATTTGCCCGCTCCGTTGCAGCCCGTGACCGCAAAAATGCTGTTTTTCGGAACGCTCAGACTGAGGTTTTCGAGTATGTTTTTGCCGTTTTTCTCATATCTGAAAAATAAATTCTTTATTTCAACTGCCGTTCCTTGATTTTTGAACTCGGGAACGGCGATTTTTGTTGATTTGATTTCTTTGGTTTCAAAAAGAGAAGAAAGCCATTTTGCGCTCTCGTTGACGGAGAGGGGAGTTTTGCCCTTGCCGCCCAGAGCGGAGTGGATTCTGACCCCAGAAGGCATTGCAAGGCTGATAAAACCGCCGATTTTGTCTGAATGATTGCCAAGCTCCGAGGGAGGGCAGTCAGCGGCAACAGCGCCGCCGTCCATGACGATAACACGGCTTGCATAGCCGAAAACCTCCTCAAGGCGGTGTTCGGTCATGATTACGGTTATGCCGAGGTCACGGTTGATTTTTGAAACGGTTGAGAGAAAATTTTCTGCGGCAACGGGGTCAAGCTGAGAGGTCGGCTCGTCGAGAATCAAAAGGTCGGGCGAGGTCGCCATAACGGAGGCAAGGTTCAGAAGCTGTTTCTGACCGCCCGAAAGCTCAGAAATTTTTTTGTCAAACCAATTGCCGATTCCGAAATATGAAGCCATTTCCGCAACTCTGAGCCGAATGGAATCCGTGCTCATTCCGAGATTTTCAAGGCTGAAAGCCATTTCATGCCACACCTTGTCGGTCACAATCTGACTTTCGGGGTCTTGCATGACAAAGCCGATTTTTTCGGCGGCGGTTCTGTCACTAAGGTCGTCAACGGGCGTTCCGTCAAAAAGAACCTCGCCGCTCCGTTTGCCCGAGGGCAGAAGATTTTTCTTGAGGTGACGGAGCAGAGTGGTTTTTCCGCAGCCGCTTCTGCCGCAGATAACAACAAATTCGCCCCTGCCGACGCCGAAGCTGATGTCATTCAGCGCATTTTCATCGGAAAGAGGATAGGCAAAGCTCAGGTTTTTGCATACAATCTGTTCCATTTTATCACCTCCGAAGCGTCATATATTAAAGGTAAAAAGCAAAGCAGGGCGTAAGCCGCCGACGATGCGATGAGGGCGGGAGTGAAGCCGCCGAGCAGAATTATCGGATTATAGAGAGCCTGAACCGCTCCGCAGAGCTTTGCGGCGGCAACCGAGATTACGGCGGTGACCGTTGCGGCAATCAGAACCGTATCGGCGGGCGAGAGCTTATATCTTGAATAGCTTGTTCTGCCTTTAAGGCCGTAGCCTCTTGATTTCATTGAATCTGCGGTATCGATTCCGTGTTCAAGCGCACGGGTGATAACGCCCGAAACGGCGGCGCACCCGTTTTTGATTTTTGCAATTTTTCCGCCCGATTCTTCAAGACCTGCACCCTTTCTTGCGCTGAGCGCTTCTCCGAGCTGCCTTGAGTAGAGCGGAACAAACCTCAGGGTCATCATAACGAGCAGAGCAAGGTGCGGCAGACGCTTGCCGAAAAGATGAAGAATTTTGTCCTCGGTCATTACCTCGTTCCAGCAGATGAACCACAGCATCATTGTGACAATCGTAACGCCTGTTACTGCGCCGTAGACGATTGATTCAAGGGTCAGATTGTTTCCGTTCGGGAAAGTATAAAGCACAGTCACTCCGTAATGCGAAACAAGGGCGTTAATCAGCGTGACAAACGCCGCAAGGGGCAGCAGAGCGAAGAAAAATGTTTTAAGCACGGATTTTCCTTTGAGCCTGACGGCATAGGCAAGCGAGGAAACAAGGGAGAGCGCAATGAATACGGGATGATTCAGAACGAGAGAAAAAGCAATAACGGCGGCAAAATATAAAAAGCCGACCGCAGGATGACTGCGGGCAAAAGCTCCGTTCATTTGATTTCCCCCTTTCCGAAAAAATAAAAGCCTCTCTGCATGAGCAGAGAGGCAGAGCATACAAATATGCAAACTTCAGTTACGCCACCCTCCGCTGCCCGAAGGTCGCTTAACAATATCGATTATCCGATAAAAGGCTTTCCGGCTTTAACGGCAATGGCTGTTGCGACGGATTTTCACCGCTCTTTCCCTTTTTGAATAACAATATTCGATTAGCAGTTAACATAATAGCACCAAAACCGAATAATGTCAATTTTTATTTATTGCCGCCCATAATGGCTTCGTCAATGGCTTCTGCGGCGTTTTTGCCTGCGCCCATGGCGAGAATAACGGTTGCGGCGCCCGTAACGGCGTCACCGCCCGCATAAACCTTGTCTTTTGAGGTGTGGCCTGTTTCGTCATAGGTGATGATTCCGCCCCAGGGCTTTGTCTCAAGTCCGGGAGTGGTTGCTTTGATGAGCGGATTCGGCGAAGTGCCGAGAGCCATGATAACGCAGTCAACATCAATGCTGAAACCGCTGCCGTCAACGGCAATGGGTCTGCGACGGCCCGAGGCGTCGGGTTCGCCCAGCTCCATCATAACGCACTTGATTCCGGTAACATTGCCGTTTTCGTCGCCGACGATTTCAACGGGATTGGTGAGGGTTCTGAAATTGATGCCCTCCTCCATGGCGTGATGAACCTCCTCACGGCGTGCGGGGAGCTCCTCCATGCTTCTTCTGTAGATGATGTCAACCTGAGCGCCGAGACGCCTTGCACATCTTGCGGCGTCCATGGCAACATTGCCGCCGCCGATAACAGCCGCTCTGAGCGTATGCTCAACGGGAGTTTCGCCGTTATTCTTATATGCTTTCATCAGGTTCATTCTCGTCAGGAACTCGTTGGCGGAATAAACGCCCTTGAGGTTTTCGCCGTGGATGCCCATAAATTTGGGAAGTCCTGCGCCCGAACCGATAAAAACGGATTCAAAGCCGTAATCGTCAATCAGCTCGTCAATTGAAAGCGTCTTGCCGATAACGATGTTGGTTTTGATTTCAACGCCGATTTCTTTAAGACCGTCAATTTCCTTTTGGACAATTGCCTTGGGAAGTCTGAACTCGGGAATGCCGTAAACGAGAACGCCGCCTGCGGTGTGAAGAGCTTCAAAAACCGTAACCTCATAGCCCTTTTTGGCAAGGTCGCCTGCGCAGGCAAGACCTGCGGGGCCCGAGCCGACAACGGCAACCTTATGACCGTTGGATTCGGGCTTTTCGGGCTTCTCGGTTGAATTGGCGTTATGATAATCGGCAACGAATCTTTCAAGCCTGCCGATGGCAACGGGCTCGCCCTTGATTCCTCTGACGCATTTTCCCTCGCACTGATTTTCCTGAGGGCAGACTCTGCCGCAGACTGCGGGGAGAGATGAAGATTTTGAAATTATCTTATAAGCGTTTTCAAATTCGCCCTTTGCGACCTCGGCAATGAACTCGGGGATATAAACCCTGACGGGGCAGCCGCCGACGCAGGGCTTGTTTTTGCAGTTAAGGCAGCGGCCTGCTTCCTCGATTGCCTGCTCGGGAGTGTAGCCGAGAGAAACCTCTTTGAAGTTTTTGCTTCTGACCTCGGGGTTCTGCTCAGGCATGGGAGTTTTATTTTTTGACATGTTAGGCATTTTATTTTACCTCCTGACCGAACAGTCTGCAGGCCTTGTCACGAGCCTGTGACTCAAAATCACGGTACATGGTGTTTCTTTCGATTGCTTCGTCGAAGTCAACGAGATGGCCGTCAAACTCGGGGCCGTCAACGCAGGCGAATTTTGTTTCGCCGCCGACGGAAAGACGGCAGCCGCCGCACATTCCCGTGCCGTCAATCATAATCGGATTCATCGAAACGACGGTCTTAACCGAATATTCCTTTGTGAGCTTGCTGACGAATTTCATCATAACAAGCGGGCCGATTGCGATAACCTCGTCGTATTTATCGCCCGAATCGAGCAGTCTTTTGAGAGCTTCGGTAACAAGACCCTTTTCGCCTGCCGAGCCGTCGTCGGTCATAAGGATATATTCCGAGCTGTTCTTTGCAAATTCATCGCCGAGGATAACAAGATCCTTTGAGCGGAAGCCTGCAATAACATGAACCTCACAGCCCTGAGCATGGAGCTTTTTCGTTACGGGATAAGCGATTGCACAGCCTACGCCGCCCGCAACAACGGCAACTCTTTTAAGACCCTCGGTCTTGGTTGCTCTGCCGAGAGGGCCGACAAAATCGTGGAGCTTATCGCCCTGCTGAAGATGGCCGAGCTTTTCGGTTGTTGCTCCGACAACCTGAAAAATAATTGTAATCGTTCCCTTTTCTCTGTCATAATCGGCAACGGTGAGGGGAATTCTTTCTCCGTCTTCATCAACTCTGAGAATGATGAACTGACCGGGCTCAGCCTTTTTCGCAACGAGCGGCGCACGGATTTCCATAAGGCATACCGTGGGGTTGAGCATTTCTTTTTTCATTATATCAAACATACAAAATCCTCCTAAAAAAGCTGCCGAATATAAATCCGGCAGCATGGCGCAGGCTGATCAGAAATCAACCTTTGTGTCATAGTAGCAGCATTTAAGCAGCTTTTCCATTTCTTCCTGAGAGGGCTGACGGGGGTTGGAGCCTGTGCAGGCGTCGGCAATTGCGTTCTTTGCAATTTCGGGAAGCTTTGCAAGGAAAACATCCTCGGGAACGAAGCCCTGCTCCGTGGGGTAGCTGTCAGCGCCGTAGTTCTTGATGCAATGAGGAATGTTGAGCTTATCGTTCATGCCTCTGAGGTATTCGATGAGAAGCTGAACCTTCTCCTCAACGGTGCTTCCGCCGAGGTTCATGAAATCGGCAATCTTGGCGTAACGCTTTGCTGCGGTCTCATCCTTTGCGTTGAACTCGATAACCTTGGGAAGATACATTGCGTTTGCTGCGCCGTGGATGATGTGAGCGCCGTAGTCTGCGAAAGCAGCGCCGGTCTTGTGAGCCATTGAGTGAACGATGCCGAGAAGTGCATTTGAGAATGCCATGCCTGCAAGGCACTGAGCGTTGTGCATTTTCTCACGGCACTCTGAGTTGCCGTTATATGAATCAACAAGGTTCTCCTGAATCATTTCGATTGCATGGAGAGCGAGGGGATCTGTGTAGTCGCAGTTGCAGGTTGAAACATAAGCTTCGATTGCATGGGTCATAGCGTCCATGCCGGTGTGAGCAACGAGCTTCTTGGGCATTGTTTCTGCAAGCTCGGAATCAACGATTGCAACATCGGGAGTGATTTCAAAGTCAGCGATGGGATATTTGATGCCCTTCTGATAGTCGGTGATGATTGAGAATGCGGTAACCTCGGTAGCAGTGCCCGAAGTTGAGGGGATAGCGCAGAAATGAGCCTTTTTGCGAAGCGGAGGAATGCCGAAAACCTTGCACATATCCTCAAAGGTGATTTCGGGATATTCATATTTAATCCACATTGCTTTTGCGGCGTCGATGGGTGAGCCGCCGCCCATGGCAACAATCCAGTCGGGCTCATACTCGGACATAACCTGAGCGCCCTTCATAACGGTTTCAACCGAGGGGTCGGGCTCGATGCCTTCAAAGAGCTTAACCTCCATGCCTGCTTCTTTAAGGTATTCAACCGCTTTGTCGAGGAAGCCGAATTTCTTCATTGAGCCGCCGCCGACGCAGATGATAGCTTTCTTGCCGGGAAGTGTTTTAAGAGCTTCAAGAGAACCTTTGCCGTGATAGAGATCTCTGGGAAGTGTAAATCTTGCCATAATTTGTTACCTCCTGATATTTTTTATTCTTTACGGTGTAAAGCTTATCACAAAGGCGGGAAAAAGTGAAATGCAAAAAATATATATCGGTATTACTTTATTGATATATATGTATCAATTCAGCTCAAAAACGGGTAATTATGACGATAAAACAAAAAATATTTTCATGTGTTGAAAAATCATTACAAGTGTGCTATTATTTACAAATCAAACAATAATATTTTTTACGGGGTTATCGGAAATGAAAAAAGTCTTTTCGAGAACAAGAACGATTGCTCTCGGCTTCATTATTATAATAGCCGTCGGAACCGTGCTTCTTGCGCTGCCGATTTCGTCGCAGACGGGCGAGAGCGTCGGCTTTGTCCCTGCGCTGTTCACGGCTGTTTCGTCATCCTGCGTCACGGGGCTTGTTGTTCTGAACACGGCAACGGCATGGACGCCGTTTGCTCAGGTTGTAATTCTGATTCTGATTCAGATTGGCGGCCTTAGCTTTATGACGATTGCAACCACATTTTCGCTCATTCTCAGGAGGAAAATGGGCCTTAGAGAGAGGGAAATAATGGTTGAAAGCATTAACGCCGAGCATATCGGCGGCATAATGCAGCTGACGAAAGAAATAATAATCGGCACGGCGATTTTTGAGAGTGCGGGAGCGATTCTTCTTGCAACCCGATTTATCCCCCGCTTCGGATTGCCGAGAGGAATCTGGTATTCCGTTTTTCATTCGGTTTCGGCGTTCTGCAACGCAGGCTTTGACCTTATGGGAACGGATACGCCGTATATTTCGCTTTGCGAATTCTCGGACGATGTTGTTGTCAATCTGACCCTTTCCGCCTTAATAATAATCGGCGGTATCGGCTTCCTCGTCTGGGACGATTTGAGAAAGAAAAAGCTGAAATATAAATATTATCAGCTTCACACAAAGATAGTGCTTGCCGTAACGGCGGCTCTGCTTGTTATCCCGACAATTCTGTTTTTGATTTTTGAGCGCAATTTCACAAATGAGGGCTTAAGCTTCGGCCACAGCCTGCTCAATGCGTTCTTTGATTCCGTGACGGCAAGAACGGCAGGCTTTAACACGACCGACACGGCGGCGCTTTCGCCTGCGAGCAAAATTATGACGATATTCCTGATGTTCGTCGGCGGTTCGCCGGGTTCAACGGCGGGCGGCATCAAGACAACCACCCTTGCGGTTATCGCCGTTTCAACCTTTAACGGAATAATGCGCCGTGAATCAAAGGGCGTTTTCGGCAGACGGTTTGAAAAGGATGCAATCCACAAGGCAAGCTCGGTTGTTTTCACGAATATCACCCTTGCAATAGTCGGCGTGCTTGCAATCTGTGCCGTTCAGCCTGCACTTTCAATTGAAGATGTTGCGTTTGAATGTGTTTCCGCAATCGGAACGGTCGGAATGTCAACGGGCATAACCCGTGACCTGGCAACAGCCTCAAGGCTGATAATAGCGTTTTTGATGTTCTGCGGCAGGGTCGGCAGCGTTTCGTTCGCTCTTGCGTTAATGGACAGAAGAGCGTCCCCGCCGGTTAAAAATCCGAGAGAAAAAATAACAATCGGTTAGGATTATTACCGTTACCCTAATTTTGAAAGGATAGGAAAAATGAAATCTTTTTTAATTATCGGAATGGGCGGCTTCGGCCATCATCTTTGCGAAAGCCTTGCAAAAAAAGACTGCGAGATAATGATAGTTGACGAAAAAGAGGAAGCCGTTGAGGACATGCTTTCGTATGTTGTCAGCGCAAAAATAGGCGACTGCACGAAAATTGAGGTCTTGAAATCCTTTGATATTCCGTCGTTTGACACCTGCTTTGTCTGCATCGGCGAAAACTTTCAGAACAGCCTTGAAATAACCAGCCTGCTCAAAGAGTGCGGCGCAAAAAAGGTTATCAGCAAGGCGGACAGAGACATTCAGGAGAAGTTTTTGCTCCGCAACGGCGCCGATGCCGTTATTTATCCCGAAAAGAACATGGCGGAGCGCTTTGCGATTCGTGAGAGCAGCGAGCATATCTTCGATTATATCAATCTCGGCGGTGATTATTCGATTTTTGAAATTGATGTGCTCGATAAATGGGTCGGCAAGACCGTCAAGGAGCTTGATTTCAGAGTCAAGTATAACCTCAGCGTGCTTGCAACCAAAAACGGGAGCACGGTTAACCCCGTCATAACGGGCGTGCGGAAATTTGAAAAGAATGAGCATCTGCTTGTTCTCGGCAAAGAAGAAGATGTCCGCAAGCTGACGAAATAATTTCGTTGACAAAAGCAGAAAGATAATGTAATATTAATATAAATAAAATAACGGAGGTAATTATTATGGTTTTAGCTGCTGTCGGTAAAAACGGCACAGGCAAGGATTTCTTCCTTGAATATGTTGCAAAAACTTACGGCTTCCCGATGATTTCAATCGGCGATGTTGTCAGAGAGCTTGCGGCAAAGGACGGTCTTGAGCTTACCAGAGACAATCTTCACGCAACCTCAAAGAAGTATATGACCGCTAACGGTCAGACATTTTTCCCCGAAATGATAGTCAAAAAGATTAAGGAGTCGGACAGCCCGAATTTCCTTGTTTCAGGCATCCGCCCGCCCTCAGATATCGAGGTTTTCAAGAAGGCTTTCGGCGATAAGTTCGTTCTTGTTGATGTTGTTATCAGCGATGACGAGGTTCGCTATCAGAGAATGCTTGCCAGAGGCTCGGAGCGTGACGGCAAGAGCGTTGAGAAGCTTCGTGAAAACGATATCCATGAGGAAGAAATTTTCCACACCAGCGAGTCGGAGAAAATGGCTGACTATATAATGAAGAACGACGGCACGGTTGACGATTTCTATGCCGGAGTTAAGGATTTTTATGAGAATTATCTCAAAGCAAAGCTTGACTGATAAGGAAATGGGGCAGTCGCACTAAGCGATGGACCGTAACCCGGTATTTTCAGAAAATGCAGATTAAATAATAATTGAATTCTAAAATGTAAGGCATTTGATGAGTACGGGTTAGTTAATGAAAAAGTGTTTTTTAACAGTATTTGTAAAAAGTAAAAACACAAATAACGCAGGTAACTTGAACGATGAATTCAGGTTGCCTGCGTTTAACGGGGCGGATTCATTATGCTATCCGACCAAAAGATGATAATCCGAACTCTCTCCTTAAGATTGGAGAAGCGTTCGGATTTTTCATTTTCATTATAGTTTCAGTGCTGGTCTTGACTCTCAGTATCCTTCGGCATATAATGAATTTGTTGGAAAGGGTGATATATTATGAACTATTACACTTTTGGAAAAGCTCCTGGAGCTTAGACTTAATCTAAAGATATTACAGAGAAAACTTGCTGAAAAAGTAGGTGTTACCAACAAAGCAGTTTCATAATGTGAAACCTGGAAATCCAAACTTAAAACAAATTAAATAAGAAAATTGACAGCACTCTTTATATTTATGTTAATGATTTGCTGTCCATGAGAAATGAGGAGAAAAAATGGAGATAACAAAGATAGTAATAACCGGTGGTCCTTGCGCAGGAAAGTCTACTGCAATGAGTTGGGTTCAGAATACTTTTACTCAAATGAGATATACGGTTCTTTTTGTCCCCGAGACAGCTACTGAATTGATTACCGGCGGCGTGGCACCGTGGACATGCAGCACAAACTCAGAATATCAAAAATGTCAGATTAAGCTACAGATTGAAAAAGAGAAAATCTTTGAACAGGCAGCTCATTCAATGCTGACAGATAAAGTCCTTATTGTTTGCGATCGAGGCACTCTCGATAACAAAGCCTATATGAATGAGGTTGAGTTTGTCGATGTAATCAAGTCCATTGGTTCTAACGAAGTGGAGCTTCGGGATAATTACGATGCTGTTTTTCACCTTGTTACGGCAGCCAAGGGCGCAGAGGAATTCTATACCACTGCCAACAACTCTGCCAGAACCGAGACGCTTGAGGAAGCTGCGGCTTTGGATGACAAGCTTATTTCTGCTTGGACCGGTCATCCTCATCTCAGAGTAATTGATAATACTTCTGATTTTGAAGATAAGATGAAAAAACTTGTTGCTGAAATAGCATCATTTCTTGGCGAACCGGAGCCTTTAGAAATAGAACGCAAATTTCTGATTGAGTATCCTGATATCAAGTGGCTTGAAAATAATCCTTCCTGCCGCCGCATTGAGATTATTCAGACTTATCTGAACAGTGCTGTCGGCGATGAGATTCGAGTTCGACAGCGCGGTGCTGATGGCAACTACATATACTTCCAGACGATAAAGCGTAAAGTATCGGATGTTAAGCGTGTTGAAATCGAACGCCGTCTTTCTCAGGCGGAATATCTTAAGCTTCTTATGGAGGCCGATACCACTAAACGACAGATCCGCAAGACAAGATACTGTCTTACATATGAGAATCAGTATTTTGAAATTGACGTTTATCCGTTTTGGAATGACAAGGCAATTGCAGAAATAGAGTTGAGTGATGAAAATGCAAATATTGTCTTTCCGAAGCAAATCAAAGTAATAAAGGAAGTAACCGACAACGATTCCTACAAAAATGCATCGCTGGCAAAAATATGAAGCGATCAATGCGGAATTTTTAATCATAAATTTTAAACTAAGAAAAACGCCATTGAAAAAACGGGGGGCAGGAACAGGTTTCAGGCAGAACAGCGGAATACAATAAAGAAAAATGTGTTTGAGCTAACACTTATGCATTCATACGGATAATTTAGATACTCAAAAAGCTCAAAAGGTTCACGAATTTTGAAAAATTTTTTTAAAAATATTTTGAATATAATTGTTGAACAGATATCATATTATATGTTAATATTAAATTATAATATGTAAATTTATGAGGATTATGCATGGATAAGCTCGAAACCTGCAACTTAACAGAACTTGTCATTGACACGCAAAACGGCGTTGACGGTGCATTTGAAAGGCTATATAAGGAAACGATTAAGTTTTCTTACAGGGTCGCTTGCGTTTTGCTCAAAAACGAAAATGATATTGAGGACGCACTGCAAAACAGCTATATGTATGTTGCAAGGTACATAAAGGATTTGAGAGACCCCAAAAGCTTTGAAAGTTGGCTCAGTACCATTATTCGCAACGAATGCCGAAAGCATATCGCAAGAGAGAAAAAGGCAAGTGATATTTTTGCAAGTGTTATCAGCTCAAAGGAGTTTGAACTGCTTTCGGAGGAAAGTATTCCCTTTGACTTGATGGAGAAAAGTGAGATAGTCGAATCGGTGCGCTTGATTGTTGAAAAATTGCCGGATGAAAAGCGCGCGTGTATTATGCTTTATTATTTTGAGCAGAACACTCTGCCTGAAATTGCGGAAATTCTCGGCATTCCCGAAGGAACGGTAAAAAGCAGACTTTATAACGGCAGAAAGATTCTTGAAAAAGAATTGAAGAAGCTTCAAAAGAAAGACGAAACCTTTTACGGAATTTCCGTTATTCCTCTTATTACTGCATTTTTTGCTTACCAGATGAAAAACATTGTTGTGCCTGCGTCAATTGCAGAGGGAGCGTCAATTTGCATTGCAGCGGCAGAAGGTGCGGCGTCAGCCACGGCGGTAAGTGCGGCTGCGGCAACGGGCACATCTGCGGCAGGAGCAGGAACAGCAGGCGCAGGAGCAACGGGAGCAGGAACGGCGGCAACAGGTACGGCTGCAGCAGCGGGGACATCCGCTGTCACCTCGGTTGCGGGAACAGCAGGAGCGGCGGTTGCAACAAAGGTTGCGGCAGTTGCGGTTGCGGCGGCGGTTGCAACAGGCGGGGGAGTGGCAACGGTTAACTATGTTGCCGACAAAAGAGAGGCGCAGTTAACAACCGTTCCGCAAACTTCCGTTACCGAAGAATACACAACCGCTCCGGCGTTCGCCGAAAAAACGACTTTGGTTTTTCTCGAAACGACTTCACTGCTGACAACCGTATTCACTACAAAAAAAGCCGAAACCACTGCGGGAAAAACTACTTCGTCCGTTTCGCAAACAACAGAAGACTCAACGGTTATAGCGGTTAAGACCACTCGCAAAAGAACAACCGTTCCCGCAACGACAGTCACTTCAACAACCGCTGTTGTAACAACAAGGGAAGAAACAACAACGGCAAAGGCGACTACGACGAAAATTACAACAACTCAGCCGACTACTCAAAAAGAAACCTCAACGGCGGCTCCGACAACGGATGCGTCGGAAATATACAATGTATCGGGAGGCATACTGAGTGATTATACGGGAGGAGGCGGCAGCGTTGCGGTTCCGTCAACCGTCGGAGGAGAAAATGTTACCGCAATCGGAACAGCCGCTTTCGCAGGCAATTCCTCAATTACTTCCGTTTCGATTCCTTCAACCGTTACAAAAATAGGCCAAGAGGCGTTTGCGGACTGCACGGGGCTGAAAAGCGTTTCGCTTCCTTCGTCGCTCCAAAGTATCGGAATAGGTTCGTTCTGCGGCTGTACAAGCCTTACAAGCGTTGATATCCCGTCGGGCGTCACGACAATCGGAGACGATGCATTTGCGGACTGTTCTTCGCTCTCAACGGTAACAATTCCGTCAAGCGTTACTTCTATCGGAGAAAATGCGTTCGGCGGATGCAATAATCTGACAATCAGATGCTCGGAAGGCTCAGCGGCGCATAACTATGCGGTTGAAAATTCCATTAATTATGAATTGATATGAGGTGCGGTATGAAAAAAACATTATCATTTATTCTCTCTTTCGCTATAATTATTACGGGATTCGCCTTTCTTTTTGAAGGGGTATCTGCGAAAACAACCGATATTATTGAATTCCCTTGCGGATTGGATGCAACGGCTTTTCTTGACAGAATAACCGGAACGCTAACCGTTAAAGGCACGGGAGAAATGAATTTTTTCTATGACGATACCCCTTGGTGGGCATACAGAAGAGAAATAACAACCGCCGTTGTTGAAGAGGGTATAACAGGGCTTACCGAAAATGCTTTTATTGACAGCCCCATAACAAAAATCACTCTTCCCGCAAGCCTTGAAACCGTTGCGTATAACGCTTTGGATATGACAAATATAGAGGAAATCGAAATTCCCCAAAACAGCAAACTGTGCAACGTAACTCTTTCAAACAATTTCAAATCGCTTCCATGGTATAAAAAACAGCCTGACGGACCTGTGTATTTGGGCAATATGCTTCTCGGGTATAAGGGCACAATGCCGGCAAACACAACAGTTACCGTCAGAGAAGGAACTTACGCAATAAACGAAAAAGCATTTTACAATATGTCCAACTTAGTTAATGTTATTGTTCCCGACAGCGTTGAAAGAATCGGCGAGAAAGCTTTTTACGGAACGGCATGGATGGATGAACAGCCTTATTATGAACCCGTATATCTCGGCAAAGTGCTTTATTATTATAATTTTCCATGGAGAGCCATAACCAGTTCCGATATCAAGGACGAGCTTGTTATTCCTGAAGGTATTGTGTCGATTTCGCCCTATTCATTTACAAGCCATTGTACATTCAGAAACGTTATCCTGCCCGACAGTCTTGAACATTTAGGAAGCTTTGCATTTTCAAACTGTTCACATCTTGAAAGGATTACCGTTTCGGAGCAAAGCAATTTGAAGCGGATTGATGACGCTTGCTTTTATGATAGCTATAATTTTGAGGGCTTGATTTTCCCCGATGGTTTTAAGCGTATCGGAATTAATGCATTTTTGTCTTGCAAATCGCTGAAAGAGGTTTTTCTTCCCGCAAGCACGGAAAGCATCGGTTTAACTGCTTTTGAACCCAACACACTTGATTCTTTTGCCGTTGCTTCCGATAATCCGTATTATTGCACGGATGAAAACGGAATTCTTTTCAGCAAAGATAAATCTGTTGTATACGCCTCTTTTCAAAAGCTAAGTATCGAGGAGCTTGTTCTGCCTGGTTCTGTCATCAAAATCGGTGCGCAGGCATTTGCAACCTCACCTGTGAAAAGCTTTGTTCTTCCCGCTTCCATCAGAGAAATTGCATTTGAAGCATTCTCGGACTCCAATGCTGAACAAATCAATATTCCCTATGGAGTTGAAAGAATCAGTAACCATGCATTTTATAATTGCAACGCTTTGCAGGAAATTGAAATTCCAAAAACCGTTAGTTTTATTGATTCACAAGCCTTTGCTTCCTGCAATATTTTAAATCAAGCGGTCATTCCGGCTGAAGTTAAATACATTGCGGGAGATGCTTTTTACAACTCCGATAAGCTCACGATTTATTGCTATGAAGATACAACGTCGTATTACTACGCTACCGAAAACAATATTCCCTATGTAATTCTTGAATACCCCGACATGACGGAGCTTGACGCACTTCTTGAGGAATACAATAGTTTAAATAGGGATAAATACTTTGAAGAAACGCTCGTTGCCGTTGATGATGCGGTTTCAAACATTGACATGACCATAACCGTAATAACTCAGGAAATGATTGATAAATGGGCAAGCGATATTGAAATTGCGTTGTCACATTTAGAGTATCTCCCTGCGGATTATTCGGAAATTGAAATTGCAAAAAAAAGAGCAAAGCTTATTGACCGTTCTCTTTATACTCAGGAAAGTCTGTCGGTTCTCGATTCCGCAATTGCGGCGGTTGATGAAACGCCTGATGTTTCAAATCAGGATTTGGTTGCCGAATACGCAAAGGCAATCAACGATGCCATTGCTAATCTTGAATATCTTCCCGCAAATTATGAAAAAGTCAATTCTGCCGTTGCGGAAAGTGAAAAGCTTGACCGGATTCTTTATTCTCAGGCAACCCTTGCCGTGCTTGACCAAAGCATAAACGCCGTTGATTATACGCTCAATATCACTCAGCAAAGCATTGTTGACGGATTTGCGGACAGAATCAACTCTGCGATTTCGTCGCTGAAATATGCTGAAGTAATTCTCCGCAACGAGCCGAACGGCGTTATTGTCAGCGCAACGGCAAAGGAGATTTATCCAACAACCGCTCTGACCGTTGATATGCTTGACCCATCAAACCACGAGACCGCAAACTTTGCAGTCGGCGGCTACATAAAGAGCGTTCAGTATTATGATATCAACCTTATCCGTGACAGCGTAAAGGTTCAGCCCGACGGCACGGTTTCGGTTAAAATCAGAATACCCGATGATGTCAAGCCCGAAAAGTGCAGAGTTTATCATGTAACCGATGACCCTGTTGACCCTCTTGTCAGATTTGCAAGCACGCTTGACGGCAACTATATTGTTTTTGAAACCGACCATTTCAGCGAATTTGCCGTTATTGAGGTTGAAACATATTTAAGCGGTATTTCAATAACTCAAACGCCGTCAAAGCTCAGCTATGCGCTCAATGAAAAGCTTGATTTATCCGATATGCAGGTTACGGCACTTTTCAGCGACGGCAAATCGGAAATCATAACCGACTATGATGTTTCAAGCGTTGACACATCTTCAATCGGTACAAAGACGGTTACGGTCTATTACACATTCGGAGAAGTAACCAAGAGTGCGTCGTTTGAAATAACCGTTTCGGCGGATAAGCTTAACGCAAATATCACGCTTGACGGCAAAAATATCAGCGAATACAACAAAAAAGTCACTTGGTATAAGGGCTATTCAAGCGAGTCGCTTCAGCTTGACTGCGCCTTGCCCGATTTGCAAAACTATAATATTATTTGGAGCTCTGATAATTCCAAAGTTCTTGTTGACGGAAGCGGAAAAGTCACAAACAAAGGCTTTTTCTCCCCGAGAAAAGCGGTTATAACCGCAACCGTAACCGACAGCGCAGGCAATGTTATTGCAACCGACAGCGTAACCGTTCGTTTTTATAAATTTTCGTTCCAGCTCTCGGGAGTTCAGAGTGTTTTCACCGTTCTCAGAAAAAACGGAATATTTTTCTTCTGAAAAGTTAATATGTTTCCCAACCCTCCGCCGTGAAACGAATTCACGGCGGAATTTTTTTGCATTTTTTCAAAATATTGTTGTCATTTTCAACAAATTTTTTAAAAATGATGAACCGTTGTCGAAATGGTCATATCTTATATTTATAGAAAGAATATACAAAGTATGTTCTTCGGACTGTCAACAATATCCGATTTACATTCGGATTTTATATATTAATATAAAGTAAAAGGAGTGTTTATTCTGTGAAAAAACCAATTAAGCAAATCATCTCAATGGTGCTTTGTGCAGTAATGATTATAACTGCGATACCTCTTTCGAGTCTTTTAGGACTTGATGTAGGTGTTAAAGCATCTGCGTATTGTTATACGGTGCCTGAGATTGAAGCTAAACTTGCGCAGTTAGCATCATCCGGCGACACAAAGGTTGGAAACTCTTGGGCAAAAAATGATTGCTGGAGATTTGTGGGAAGAATATCTAACGCACTTTATGGCGTTCCTATTGATTCAACAAAGAACAGCTGTCAAATTGAGCTTTCATGTAAAAACTATTATAAAGTTTCGCCAACTTTATACAATGCAAGTTCATCCGATGTTGTTGCTTTGTTGAAAAAAGCACAGCCCGGGGATGTTATAGGATATAGGACAACAAAGGCATCTTCGTGGGGTCATATTGCAATCGTTAAGGCGGTATCAAGTAGTTCAATTACAATTTATCATGCAGCAAGCAGTAGCGTGCGACAGGATACTTGGAAGTTAAATGCAAATGATTTGCCTAAGGGATGGGGCTGTGGCTATTTTAACAATGATAAAAGTGGCATTACTCTTTACAGATGCAGAAGAGTAATTTCTGCAACAAATGTTGCAAGTGCTCCTGCAATTTCCACCTCCAACTTTCCTGGTGGTGTAAGTGTTTCTCTTTCTTCTGCAACAAGCGGTGCAACCATATACTACACAACTAATGGTTCCGCACCTACGACATCAAGCGCTAAGTACACGGGTACTTTTAACCTTACTTCATCGGCAACCGTTAAGGCTATTTCTATTAAGAGCGGCATGACAACAAGCGGTATTGCAAGCAAAGCGATCACAGTTAATAAAACATCAGCACCTCAGATTTCAAGTGCATTAACAAGCTCTGCATTCAGCGTTACGATTACTGCAGAAAACGGTGCGACTGTTTATTACACAACCGACGGTTCAACTCCCACCACATCAAGCATACGATATAATGGTCAGTTCCCGTTAACATCAACTGCAACTGTTAAAGCAATTGCAGTAGCTGACGGCAAGGCAATTAGCGATGTTGCAACATCGTCAATATCTGCTCAAATTCCTAACGCTCCAGTTGTTAAGCTTGAATCACCCTCAAATGGTGTTTGCGGAATCGGTGATGAAATCAGAGTTAGCTGGAATCAGGTTGACAATGCAGCGGCTTATGAGATTGAAATAAATGCAATTTATAGTGAAAACTATTCTTTTCGCCTTACAGACACAATTTCACAAACGGGTGTTTATTCATCTGTTGCTTTAGATCCCGGAGAATACACAATAACTGTTAAATCAGTAAACTTTCTTGGAAAGAGTGCTGCGAATTCGCCAGCAATCAAGGTCAGCGTAAAACCCAATGTCACAGTAACATTTGTAGACTATGATGGAACGGTGATTTCAGAGCAGTCTGTTAAATACGGTGGTAATGCTGTTGCTCCTGCGGCTCCTTCAAGAAAAGGACATACTTTCACAACATGGAAGGGATCATATAGCTCCGTAAAAACAGATACAACTGTAATGGCTTCATATACGCCGAACATTTATACTGTCAAATTTGTTGATAGCAATGGTGCAACATTAAGTTCACAATTAGTTGAGTATCAAAAGAGTGTAAGCACAGTTCCCAATGCACCTGCCAAAACGGGCTATAAGTTTGTTTCGTGGAGCGTTAAGTCCGGTGATGGAGACAGCTACGAAAAAGTTAACGGCGATGTTGTCTTTGAACCCACTTATGTATGGGCAAACCCCGATATGCCTCTTGGAATAACTGCTCAAAAGGCTGTCAGAAGTTCTGATGCTACAAGCTATTCCATAACAGTAAATATTGCAAACTCCCAATCAAAAATAATAAACGGAAAGCTTATTGCGGTTATTAAAACGCAGAACGATAAGGTTGTTGCAACCAAAATCGATGTTGTAAGCGTTCCGGCCAATGCTTCAAATTATTCTCAGACAATAGTTGTCGGAGGAACTGCTGCGGGCAGCGTAGCAGAGGTTTATATTGTTGCCAATGATTCAGTAAATGACAACAGAACGGGTGGTACATATTCTGAAAAATCTACTGTTGCCGTAACACAGGAATCTGAAAGCACATCAACCTATTGGGGTAGCTGGAGCGATTGGAGTACAACCAAACCTACTGCATCGAGTACCAAGGAAGTTCAAAGCAAAACTCAGTACAGATATTGCGATATAGAGACCACAACCAGCACAAGCTCTTCACTTCAAGGATGGATATCAAACGGTTCTTCTGCTCCTTACATCTCCTCTTACGGATCTTGGAGTGATTGGCAGAAAGATTATGTAAGTTCAAGTAGCACAAGAGAAGTGCAAACAGGGGCACTCTACAGATATTATTACTATAAATGCAAAAATTGCGGATATAGAGATGCATATTGTAATCGCAGTTGTGGAAAATGCGGTACATATATTTCAAGCAGTGATTGGCATTGCGTATGGTCTCCGATGAAATATAGTGATGCATCTTGGTACAATTATGGCACGGCAGGCAAGAAATGTTACACATATAAAATTGACGGTGACAGATATTTCTTCAGTAAAGGTAATGCAAACGCAACTGCAATAGGAACCATAGACTCTGATAGTAGTGCACAGGTAATTGTTACTGGATATAGATACCGTACAATATATTATTCAACAACATATTACTACTATAGATGGAACAGCTGGAGTAGCTGGAGCGATTCAGCTTATTATTCAAGCTCAACAAGACAGGTTGAAACAAGAACCGTATACCGTTACAGAGACCTTCTCAGCAAAACAACAACTTCAAGCTCTGCATACATAGGCGAAGAAGATACAACGGGAAAAGTGTATAATATTTCTGGCAAACTAAACAATATAACGGGAGATTATTCCGGAAAAGTTGCAATTATTCTGGTCTATAAGGATAAAAACATTGACCCGACAGAAGATCAAATGCAGTATGTTGGTCAGACAACTATAGGTAGCGGAAACAGCTATAGCTTCAGCTTTATTCCCAAAGATGTAATTTCTGCAGAAACCGGTAATTATATCGTATCCTTTGGTATTGCAACTGCTGACGGCCTTATAAATAATGTTGAAATAATTGAAGCTCCCAAACCCAGCTATAATGTTGTCTTCAAGGATAGTGGCAATAACATTCTTAAGCAGCAGACTGTTTTAAGAGGCGAGGATGCCGTTCCTCCTGAGGTTTCTTCACAGAACGGTTATGATGTGACGTGGAACAGAAGTTTCACTAACATAACAAAGGACACTGAAATTACTCTTATTGCAACTCCCAAGACATATAATGTTATTTTTGTTGACTGGGCAAACGATCAGATTGTAGATATCAAAGAAGCGGAATATGGTTCGAAGATAGTTTATCCGGAGGATTGCTCTGCCGAAGGCAAAAAATTCATAGGTTGGAGCGTTCCCGAAGGCTCAATCATAACTGAAACAATCGTTGTTGAAGCAGTTTATGAAGATTTGATGTTTACCGTAAACTTCCTTAATCACGATGGAACGGTTTATGAAGAACGCAAAGTTTCTTACGGTTCTACAGCAACCTTCCCCGAAAAGAATCCCTCTGCAACAGGATATGAATTTATTACTTGGAGCAACGAATCCGAATGGTGGAATGTTACCAAGGATATGTCAGTTTCTCCCGTTTTTATCTTCGATCAGACTGTTGAAGCTCCTATGAGTAATGCAGATAACATTATTCAGGTTGGCTTCGCAAACGTTGATTTTGAAACTTCAACCGAGGACGCAACTATTCGCTATACAACCGATGGTACAGAGCCTACTGAAGAAAGCGTCATCTTTGACGATACAATATGGATCGAAGAAACAACTACATTCAAGGTTAAAGCCTTTAAGGCTGGTATGAATGCAAGTGCAACAGTAGAAACAACATTCGAGGTTATTTCAGAATCCGAATATGATTCTAAACTTCCCAAAGTAACTGCTGTTACATCAGGTTCATACTACTCAGTTGAAGCTGACAGTGCGAAGCTTTGCATGAGAATTGACAATCCCTCGGAGTATACAATTAATTCATGGGGATACCTCATTGAGAATCTTTCAACAAACGAAACATCCGATTATATCAACATGGAAATTGCAGGTATGACAGATAAAACTGTAGGCAGAGTGTTTAATATCAGCGGATTAACTGCATCAACAAATTATAGCTATACTTTCTATGTTGAGTTTGAAGAAGTTGGTTTATTTGAAAGTAATACGTATAACTTCACAACTCTTTCAAACGGCTCATCTGTTGTTCCTGATCCCGATCCCGATCCTAAACCTGAAGCACCTATGCCGGTTATCACAATTTTGAATCCGTCAACAACAAGCATATCTTATAAGAACGGAATAATTCTTCATGCCAGTGCTTCAAACATTCCTCAGGGCGGAAAGATTAAGTGGGAAGCCAATAATTCTAACTTTATCGTTAACGACAATGGTGACGGAACCTGTGAAATTATTTCGAACAGTTCAGGTGATACTACTTTCATCGCTACCGTAGTCGATTCAAACGGCAATGCTGTTAAGGATGCAGATGGTAATACTATAAAATCAGAAATCAAAATGTACTCGAATGCGGGTTTCTTCCAGAAAATCATAGCATTTTTCAAAGGCTTGTTTGGATTAAACAAAGTTTTACCGCAAATGTTTCTGAAATAACCAATCATTATTCAAAATGGGCTTCTCACTAAAGCGAGAAGCCCTGATATTGATAATCCGACGGAGAAATATTTATGAGGCGGTTTAATAAAATTTTTGCATTTTTTTTTGCGTATGTTGTGCTATTTTCTTCCGTAAATACTGACAATGTGTTTGCGGTATCTGATGAATTGAATGCTAACAGTGTAAATGATGAGTTTTCCGAATATTATAGCTCTGTTGATTTGGGTTATGTAATTCCTGCTGAAAGCCAGGGAGAAAGCAACAGTTGTTGGGCTTTTTCGGCTCTTGGAGTATTAAGCGCCTATGCAGTAAAGAATGGCTTGCATTCTTATGAAAACGCTGATTTTTCAGAAGCGCATCTGACATGGTATACCGGAAACAGCAGAAGCTTTGATGAAAATGAAACTGTATATGGAGACGGAATAAGTTCTGACAGTGCCTACGACGATACAGTTGATTTTTTTATGCCGACATTTACTCTTGCTAAAGGGTCAGGCATTGCATTTGAGAAAGAATATCCTTTTTATTCCAGTAACAGCTTAATGGGTCACTACGAAGAAACCGAAAGATATAACCACTCCGCAGGATGGTTAAGCAAATCTGTTTTGCTTAATAATACAGATGATATAAAAGCGGCAGTAGTGCAAAACGGAGCTGTTCAAATAGGCATATACTATAGCCCGGACAAATTGAATGACACAACAAAGCTTGAAGTTGAAAATGATGAGTTTGTATTAACAGGCAATTGCTCATATTATAATAACACTTCAGAGGGATACGGGCATGCCGTAATAATAGTCGGTTGGGATGATAACTACCCTAAAGAAAACTTCAAAGAAGCTTGTCGTCCTAAAAGAAATGGGGCTTGGTTATGTAAAAACAGTTGGGGTACATCTTGGGGAGAAAACGGCTTGTTCTGGATATCATATGAGAATGCCGAATTGGTTAATCCGATGACTTTAGAATGTGTGTCTGCTGATACTTATGATAATGTGTATCAATATGACGGATTTGGGTTCAATCGTTGCATAACGGCAAAACAATTCAAAACATCCTCAGTTGCAAATGTTTTCACATCCAATCAAACAGAAGTTATAGAAGCAGTTGGGTTTTATACTTATCAACAAGCGTTATTCCCTGACGGAGAAACCGCAATTGATATTGAAATCAGTATTTATAAGGATTTGATAGAGGAATATACAAACCCAACACAAGGAACATTGGCTGTAAAATATAATACATCCGTTGATTATTCCGGCTATCATACTTTCAAATTTCCAAATCCTGTTCCATTAATTGAAGGTGAAGTATATTCGGTTGTTATTACAATGAGTTCAAACGAGAATACTCCCGTAATTTTACTTGAGGGTAATGAAACAGAAGAATTAAAATATCATGCAAATGCTGGAGAGAGTTTTATAAGTTTAAGCGGGAAAACTACGGATTTTTTTGATTCGGCAAAAAAATATGGCGGAAATGTCTGTGTGAAAACATTTACCAAAAACTATGACGGAGCATCGTTTCTTGGAGTAGATATTCAGCCTGATGATTGTGTTCTCCATGTGAATGACATTCAGGGCTTTGAAGTGCAAGTAAAACCACTTGGAGCAAAGGCTGATTTAATCTGGGCATCTTCAGACGAAAGCATTGCGACAGTAAGTTCTGACGGCGTGGTTGAGTGTGTAGGCACGGGAGATGCTGTTATAACAGTTTTAATTCTCGGGACGGATTGTTCAGCTGAATGCAAGATAAAGGTGTTACCTGAGTTTTTAACAATAGAATGGGTTGTTGATAACGAAATAACAGTCAGTCAATATAAATATGGAGATGCAATTACTTTGCCAAAAACACCTGTCAAAAAAGGTTATGTATTCAAAGAGTGGTCAGCGGAAGTTCCCAATGTAATGCCGGCGCATAATTTGAAATTTACGGCTTTTTTTGAACCCGATTTCTATTTGTCAATTCGTAAGCCATCTACTGATACAATCAGTTACGCAGATACTTTATTATTACACGCAGATATTGACGGTACGCTTCCTGATGGTTCATATATCAAATGGACTTCGTCAAACAACAATTTTTCGTGTTCTGTTTCTGGTGACGGAAAGATTTGTGCAATTTCACCGGTATCAAGTGGTAATACAACATTCACAGCAACGCTTTTTGACGCTGAAGGCAAAGTACTTGATAATGACGAACAAATAATAATCTCAAAAGCAAGCTTCTTTGATAGGGTTATTGCTTTCTTTAAAAAGATTTTCGGTTTGACTAAAACAATCCCCGAAGTATTCAAAAATATATTTTAAATCAATATTGAGGAGAACACATAAAAACACTGCGTAGACTTTACGCTTACGCCGTTTCGGCTTAATATGGACATATTAGGGTCGGTTAACCGATTAACGGTTAGTCTTAAGCCCTGATGATAATAAGTAAAAAAGCATGGAGGAAAAACATGAAAAGTATGCTGAAAAAATCGTTGGCTTTTATTCTTGCGCTGACCATGGTGTTCGGCGCCGCTCCGCTTGCGGGACTGGTCGGGCTGGAACTGCCGAAGTTTTCCAACCCCTTTGCAACAAAAGCAGAGGCAGCAACTGAACCCGAAATCTATGAAAACACGGATTTGGTTTATGGCAGTAACGGAACAATTACCCGTATTGAATGGTTACATAACCTGACGGTTTTGTTTGAAATGACCGTTTCATCGGATAATCTGCCCGACAATTATTTCTTTGATTTGGATGATTCAAGCGAATACTATAAAGACGCAATGCTCGCTGTTGAATTTGGCGTTGTTGATATTCCTGCCGGAGGAAACATTAATCCTGAGGGAACGGCAACCCGAGAATTTGCAGCTCAGACGCTTAATTATTGCCTTGGATTTCAGCTTGAAAACACAGATTATACCTTCAGCGATGTTGATGCGGTTACATACGATGCCGATGCTCAGATTGCTTTGAACCGTGGTTGGTTTGCTCTTTCAAACGGCAAATTCAACCCCGAACAGAATGTAACTACCGCAGAAATCAATAAGATGATTGCCGATGTGCAAAATGTCCTTGGCGAAGCTGTTATTGATTATGATAAAGAAGATACTTATGATTTTGCAGACGGCGTTACTGTATTTCCTTACGGAAGCCTGATAAATATTAACGGCAATACCGTTGAGATTTCAAATACTTCCGAAACGCTTAATGCCGGTGATGTTTTTGCTGTTTATCCTAATGAAGTCCCGGTTATTTATGTTGCGGAAACTGTTACAAAAGACGGCAATAAGCTTACCGTTACAGCATCACATTATGATGGAGAAGATGCAATTGAAAATATGGATGCCGCAGGCTCGATTGAGGTAGATATGTCTCAGTTTATTCCCGCAGAGGGCGTTACGGTAATCGGAAGCAACGAAAACGGTGAAATATCGACACAGTCGGTAGTCAATGTTAAACAAGCAATAAAGCTTAACAAGAATTTCAAACTTGGCGACGGCGTTGAGGCAAGCGTTAAGGTTACAATTGATAATCTTAAGCTTGATTATTCGGTTGAATCCCAAAAAGACCATTACCACTTCATCCTCAGCGGCAAAACAAAAGTTGACTTCGGTGCAAAGTTTGATGCCATAAAGATGGCAGGTTTGTCTAACTCAATTCCTCTCGGTTATGTTGAGCTTGCAAACGGTGTCGGCAAAATTGAGGTCAACCTAAAATATGACCTTAAAGGTAATATTACATATACCTGCACAGGCAGCATTAAAGGTGGCTTTGTCTGTGATAACGGCAATTTCAGGCTTGAAAAAAGCTTCAATAAAGACTCTTTCTCCGTAACATCAGAAATAGATGCATCAGTCTGGCTTGATATATCATTCACCTTTGACCTGATTGCCTGCAAGGGCGGAATTTCAGCCAATGTCGGTGTTAAGGCAAAGCGAATAGTCAACATATACGGTGACGGCAATAAGCCCGAAGAATGTATCACTAATTCGGCATGGCTTTTTGCAAATATTAAAGTAACGGCAACTATTGGTGCAAAGATGTTGGGTGTTGATAAACTGCAAAAAACTTACACTGATAATTTCACCATATTTGATGAAAACAACAGTCCCGCCCGTGTTTATCATCATTATGAGGATTATTTTGAGGTGACAACCTGCACCAGAACAGGCAAAAAGATTTATAGCACCCCCGCAACCTCAAAATACGGCAGCAGCGGATTGAGAAATGCACGCAGTCAGGGCTATAACGCCGCAGGCGAAACTTATACAATATATAAATATAGTCTCGATAGTTCTGAAAATGCAACAATAACAAAGTATAACGGCAATGCCCGCTCAGTAATTATCCCCGAAACTCTTGACGGTTATCCGGTTACCAAAATAGGTTCATCTGCTTTTAGCGGAAACACTTCGCTGTGTACGGTGATAATCCCTGACAATGTAGTTGCAATCGGCTACAGTGCGTTTGGCGAATGTTCAAAACTTTCAAGTGTAACCCTTTCAAAATCACTTGAAGAAATGGGTCAATATCCATTCTATAATTGCGATGCATTAACTTCAATTGAAATTCCCAAGAGTCTTGACAAATGCTATTATAATTGTGGTCCTTTTACGGGTTGTGACAATTTGACGAATGTTACTTTTGAAGAAGGAATTGTTGAGATATCCTGTGCTCTTTTTGAAGATTGTACGGGATTAACCTCTATAGTTATTCCCGACACTGTAACAAGAATTGAAGCACAAGCATTTTACAACTGTACAAATCTTAAATCTGTTTCAATTCCTGATAGCGTTGTGACGATAGGTAGTCATTCTTTTGCTAACACTGCTCTTGAAAGTGTCATTATCCCTGACAGTGTAACATTGATTGACAGCAGTGCGTTTGGCGAATGTTCAAAACTTTCAAGTGTAACCCTTTCAAAATCACTTGAAGAAATGGGTCAATATCCATTCTATAATTGCGATGCATTAACTTCAATTGAAATTCCCAAGAGTCTTGACAAATGCTATTATAATTGTGGTCCTTTTACGGGTTGTGACAATTTGACGAATGTTACTTTTGAAGAAGGAATTGTTGAGATATCCTGTGCTCTTTTTGAAGATTGTACGGGATTAACCTCTATAGTTATTCCCGACACTGTAACAAGAATTGAAGCACAAGCATTTTACAACTGTACAAATCTTAAATCTGTTTCAATTCCTGATAGCGTTGTGACGATAGGTAGTCATTCTTTTGCTAACACTGCTCTTGAAAGTGTTGTTATTCCTTCAAAAGTCCAGTCTGTAGATTATTATGCATTCCAAAA
Organism: Acutalibacteraceae bacterium; assembly: GCA_051881575.1. Classification (GTDB taxonomy): domain Bacteria; phylum Bacillota; class Clostridia; order Oscillospirales; family Acutalibacteraceae; genus CAG-177. Next base: position 34,408 of record JBJEQD010000073.1, read on the forward strand.
CTGCACTTCTCTCAAATCAGCTGAATTCAAAAATCCCGATACGATTCTCGAAACATTTATGTTTGACGGATGCTCAAAGCTTGAAACAGTCAAGCTTCCGGAAAAACTCACAACAATCGAAGAATATACATTCAGAAACTGCACAATTCTTAAATCAGTGAACTTACCTTCAACACTGACTTCAATCGATTACTATGCATTCTACAACTGCGATGCATTGACAGAAGCTGTTATTCCGAACAATGTGAGTTCAATCGGTCAGTACGCTTTCTACGACTGCGATGCTCTAACAAAGGTTGTTATCCCCGACAGAGTAACATCTCTCGGAAGTTACGCATTCTACGGCTGTGAAGTGCTTTCCGAAATCGACTTCGGCATCGGTCTCAAAACCATTCCCGATTCCGCTTTCAGACTTCTTCCTGCGCTCACAGAGGTTTATCTGCCCCGATTCTTAACAACAATCGCCGCAAATGCCTTCTCCGAAAACACAAAGCTCAGGGAAGTAACAATCCCTGCAACCGTAACCTCAATTCAGGAAAGCTCATTCTCCTACCCAACGAAGCTTACCTTCTACGGGCTTCCCGATTCATATGCCCAGACCTATGCAACCAACAGAAGAATAACCTTTGTTGATGTCAGCGATATAAAAGTAGATAATCTCAGCTTTGATAGAGAAAACTTTGTGATTATAACGAACGGTACAGGCGGGAAGATCACTATTGATATGACGATTGAGCCGAAATCGTCGGTTGAGCCTATATCGTTTTCCTCGTCCGACGCAAGCATAGCAACCGTTGAAAACGGCGTTATCACCGTTAAGGGCTACGGAACGGCGACTATTACAGCAACAACCGAATCGGGCAAAACCGCTTCCTGCAATGTTGCAATCAACAGAATGGTGACAAGCGTTTCGCTCAACAAGTCAACGCTTTCGATAAAGGAAGGCGAAACTGCAACCCTCACCGCAACCGTTTACCCCACAAATGCAACAAATAAAAACATAACCTGGGCAAGCTCAAACGAAGCGGTTGCAACCGTTTCAAACGGAACGGTAACTGCCGTTAAACCCGGCGTTGCAATAATCACGGTTAAAACAGAGGACGGCGCATACATCGCAAACTGCGAGGTAACGGTCACTTCTTCCGTTGTTACTCTTGAATCAATTTCCGTTAAATCAAAGCCGAGCAAAACAACATACGCAATCGGCGAAAGCCTTAACACTTCGGGTCTTATTCTTACCGCTAAATATTCCGACGGTTCGTCAAGGCTCATAAGCACCGGCTTCACCTGCAGCGGCTTTGATTCTTCAAGCGAAGGAACAAAGACTGTTACGGTATCTTACGGCGGCAAGACGGCAACATTTACGGTTACGGTTTCTTCATCCGCAACTCCCGGTGAACCGTCACAGGATACATTTACGGTAACTTGGATTGTTGACGGCAAAGCAACAACGCAGACTTATAAAGCAGGCGACAGAATTGTTGCTCCCGCAAATCCCGCAAAGAGCGGTTACACCTTCAAGGGCTGGACTCCGTCCGTTCCCTCAACAATGCCTGCTTATGATTTGACATTTACGGCTGTGTTTGAAAAGAATGCATCGCCCGATGTTCCTGTTGCTGATGTTATCAAGCAACCTACTCAAACAACAATAAGCTACGGTGATGCAATAATTCTTCATGTTGACGGAACGGTTCCCGCCGGCGCAAGAATCGAATGGACTGCAAGCAACGGCAATTTTGACATGAGCGTATCTGCCGACGGCACAACCTGCAAGGTTTCGCCCAAATCGAGCGGCAAAACGGTATTTACCGCAACGGTCTATGACCAAAACGGAAATATCATCAGCACCGACACACAGGAAATGACCGCAAAAGCAGGCTTCTTTGATAAGATTGTTGCATTCTTCAAAAAGATATTTGGTCTAACAAAAGTAATTCCTCAGGCATTTAAGTTAACTTATTAAAAAAAGCCGATATCTTCAGTGCAACTGTGGATATCGGCAAATAAGATTGATTTCAATTTGGACAGGAGTTAGATTCGATGAAATTATTAAAAAGAATTTCTGCGTTGTGTCTTTCGGTGGTTTTATCCTTATGTGTATGTACTGTTGCAAATGCATCAAATGAAATTCCGTTTTATGAAAACTCACGATTCGTTGAGATTTCGATGGATCAGGCAGATGCAAAATTTGAAAGGGGCGATACTTTCATTTATGTTCTTTATAGACCAAACTGTAACAATTGTGCTATTCATGGAAAAAGAGTTTTTTCTGTATGGATGAACGATTACAATACAACTGTTTACGGCACAGATGTTTCAAATATTAACTCTCTTCCTTGGTTCCTTTATGATGAATTTGTAAATAAAAGAATAATAACGCCTTTGGTTGTATTTGTTAAGAACGGAACATACAAAACCGTTATGGCTATTTATGACGGAGTTGCAAACGATTTGAACAGAAATTTTTGTGAGTTAAGAGGAGTAAATTATGTCCCTCTTGAAGGAGTAACATTTACTGAAAGCAGTGTAAAAATTACCAAAGGTGAGACGAAACAACTTGAACTTAATTTTTATCCCTCAACTGCGACAATAAAAGGCGTGTATTGGGAGTCCTCTGACCCTGAAATAGTTTCTATTTCGCAAGATGGCGTTATCACAGGTCTTAAAGGAGGAACAGCCGTAATATATGCTAAACCAACTGATGCCGATGTTATATATGACAAAGAAAACCTCAACCCTCATTGCTGGGTTACTGTTGATGTGCCGGTAACGGGAATATCCTTACCCGAAAGCGAGATAACACTTGAAGTAGGAGATGAACTTATCCTTTCTCCGATTTATTCTCCTGCTGATGCAACACCAAAAGTTATGCCTTATAGCACTTCAAACAGCAACGTGCTTGCCAATCAGGGACGAGGTGTACTTATAGTGGTTGCTCCCGGCACGGCAACAGCAACGGTTTACAGCCCGGACAGAAAATACAGTGCTTCTTGTAAGGTGACAGTCGTTGCAGCAAAAGTTCCAGTTACGGGTGTTGCAATTTCAAAAAGTTCATTAAGTTTAGAAACAGGAACGAATTCAATGCTCAACGTTTCTGTATATCCGAGTAATGCAACAAATAAAAATGTTTCCTGGATTTCA
>JBJEQD010000074.1:0-8508 GCA_051881575.1 Acutalibacteraceae bacterium
CCGTGAAAACATATTAAATCCCACGGAACGCCGAGGACGGCGTTCCCTACTGATGATTGTATATATATTGTTGCGCTGATTAACACGTTAACTTGTTATCAAATTGGAATTTGGTTTGATACCTCATCCGCCTCGTTCCTCGGCACCTTCTCGGCTCCCGCCTCGGTCGGTGCTTCTGAGCTTACGCTCAGAGGTTGCCACCGGCAACCCGCACCCTCAAGGAGAAGGCGAATAAAGCCATTCCATAATAAAAATCAATCCGCACACAGCATTGAACCGTGTGCGGATTTGCTTAATTATTATGATTTTCTTACGCTTTCTTTGCGGCTCTTTTTGCGATTGCTTTTTCAATAAGACCCAAGACAGCCTTTGCGATGAAATAGCCGATGATGCCGTAGATTATGCCGACAGCTGCGCCTGCAAGCACATCCGTGCAGAAATGAACATGAACATAAATTCTTGAGAAACCGATAATTGCGGCAAGAATAAATGCGGGTACGCTGACTTTCCATTTTTTTGATGCGAGAGTTGCTGCCATGGCAACTGCAAAGCTTGATGATGTGTGACCCGAGGGGAAAGAGAAGCTTCTGTGAATTTCCTCAATATATGGGAATTTATAGGTTGCAAGCCATTTTTGAGCAAGCTCAGGATATGCGGCAAGGTTTTCTTTGCATTTTTCAACAAGGATTTCATAATTTTTATGTATTTCGGTCAATCCGTTATATTCGCTCGGTATCATTTCCTTGTCTATCATTGCCAAATCGAAGAAGAAATAGGGTCTGGGGCGAGCGATAAGGGGCTTGAGAATGTAGTTGTTAATCACAAGCATTATGCCGAGACCGAAAAGCATCGCAAGACCGACTTTGCGTGTTTTCTTGGGGATAAGAAGAATCACCGCAAGGAGAGGGAAAAACCAGCCGTCGCCAAGCGTAGTAATAAACTGCATAATCGGGTTGAGCCAGTCTGCCCAGATATGGTTTGCAACAAACTGAAATACCGAAAGGTCAAAACTAAGTATTGCTTCCAAAAAAATCTTCCTTTCTTTTGGGGATTATTTATTTCTATTATCGCTTGTATTAACAAAAAATGCAAGCGAAAACTAAAAAGTTTTCGAAAAAAACTCTTGAATTTGAATTAAAAAGCCTCATTTTCAAAAAATATCAGCGAAAGATGAGGTGAAATTATGGGAAAATTTTTCAGCGAAAACAAAGAAATCAGAGATGAATTTGACAAGCTTCCGCTTGCGGTTAAAAACGCAATTATCGAATCGGGGGTCGAGATAAGCTCTGTCGAACAGCTCAGAAAAGCGGCTCAGAGCATAGAAGATAATATGTGATTGAGCTATTGCAATCGGGGCTGTCTTAGGGTATAATATATCGTGATTAAATATGACTGCGAGGATTTAAGCTTGAAAACTGAGATAGTTGATATAAATAACGCCGCCGAGCTTGACGCATTTAATGAAACCCACCCGAACGGCCATTTTCTCCAGACTTCTCTCTGGGGCAGGGTCAAGGACGATTGGAAATGGTTCGGCGTTATTTGCAGAAATGCCGGCGGAGAAATTACGGGCACTCTTGCGGTGCTGCTCCGCAGAATATCGAAGCTGCCTTATCATATGATGTATGCCCCGAGAGGCCCCGTCTGCGATTTTGACGATAAGGAAACCTTTTCTGCTCTGATTGAAGCCGCAAAGGCTGAGGGCAAGAAGTATAATGCCTATGAGCTGAAAATCGATAAAGATGTTCCCGCCGATAATGAGGAATACAGGGCAATGGCGGTTGCCGAGGGCTTTAAGCTGAAAGGTGCGACCGTTAATTTTGAGGATTTTCAATGCCGCTGTGTTATCAGAATTCATATCAACGGCAGGAGCGAGGACGAGGTTTTTGCATCGTTTCATTCCGACCACCGCCGCAAGATAAGAATTGCAATCAAAAACGGCGTTGAGATTAAAATTCACGGAAGCGAAAAAGCTGATGTCTTTTATTCTTTGATGAAAGAAACCTGCGAAAGAGACGGCTTTGAACTGCGTTCGGCAAAGTATTTTGCAAAAATTCTTGACTGCTTCGGCGACAGGGCAAGGCTTTATATGGCTTATTATGAGGGAGAGCCGATTGCGGGCGCAATTTCCGTTCTGTGGGGCGACAAGGTCTGGTATTTTTACGGCGCATCGTCAAACTCCAACCGAAAGGTTATGCCGAATTATCTGCTTCAGTGGGAAATGATAAAATGGGCAATCGAAAGCGGCTGTCGGATTTATGATTTCAGAGGCGTTGCGGGCGTTATCGACGAGAGCAACCCGCTTTTCGGCCTTTACCGGTTCAAGCACCGTTTCGGCGGCGATTATGTTGAGTTTATGGGCGAAATGGATTTGATTATTAAGCCTGCGGCGGCAAAAATCGTTGCGGCTTCGCAGGAAATATTAAAGAAACTCAGATAACCAAGGAGGAAAAAATCATGATAAATGTTACCGTTTGGAACGAAGGCGTTCACGAAAAAACAAGCAACGAGGTTGCGGGCGTATATCCTGCGGGTATTCACGGCTGCATCAAAAATTTTCTTTCAACTCAGGAGGATATGCGTGTTCGCACGGCTACTCTTGCTCAGCGCCGTTGCGGACTTTCCGACGAGGTTCTTGATTCCACGGATGTTCTCATCTGGTGGGGTCATATGGCTCATGAAAAAGTGCCCGATAAGATAGTTGAAAAGATACATAGCCGTGTGCTTGCGGGCATGGGGCTTATTGTTCTTCATTCGGGTCACCATTCAAAGATATTCAAAAAGCTTATGGGCACGACCTGCAATCTCCGCTGGCGTGACGGCGACAGAGAGAGACTCTGGTGCGTTAACCCCGCTCACCCCATTGCTCAGGGAATCCCGGCTCATTTCAGCCTGCCCGTTGAAGAAATGTACGGCGAGAATTTCGACATTCCAACTCCCGATGAGCTTGTTTTCATCGGCTGGTTCTCGGGCGGCGAGGTTTTTCGCTCGGGATGCTGCTGGCAGAGAGGCCTCGGCAAGATTTTCTATTTCCAGCCCGGTCACGAAAGCAATCCGACTTTCCATAACGAATATGTTCAGAAGATAATTATAAATGCGGTTCGCTGGGCAGCTCCGCTCACTCCTCCCGTTGAACCGATTCCCTGCATGCATAAGCCCGTTACCCCCGAGGATAAATACAAAGAGGAGAGCTTTACGCACTGAAAATATGGAATTTAAGATTAAAAAATTAAAGGAAAATGCAAAGATACCGTTCAGAGCAACCCCCGGCAGCGCAGGCATGGATCTTTATGCCTGCATTGATGAGCCGATAACTCTCGGCGGCGGCGAAAAGGCGGTTATCCCGACGGGTATTGCCATTGAACTGCCGAGCGCAGAGCTTGCGGCGTTTGTGTTTGCAAGAAGCGGGCTTGCGATAAAGCACGGCATCGGTCTGCTCAACGGCGTCGGCGTTATCGACAGTGACTACAGAGGCGAAATCTGCGTCGGCGTCATAAATCAGCTTAAAGAGCCTTATACGATTAATCCCGATGAACGCATTGCCCAGCTTGTTATTATGCCCGTTTCGCTCATTGCTCCCGTTGAAGCGGATTCGCTAGACGAGACCGAGAGGGGAGAGGGCGGCTTCGGCTCAACCGGCAGAGCATAAAGGATTTGCCGGAAAGAAAAAATATCAAGCTGAAAGATTATGATTATTCTCAGAACAACATATATTATTTGACAATTTGCACCCATAACCGTGCAAAATTATTCGGAGAAATCGTAGGGGCGTTATCCAACCTGAAAAAATGAAGAAATGAAGTGTGCCTGCGGCACATGAAGTTTTTGCATTCGCAAAAATGAAGTTTGCTTCGCAAATTAAGGATAGGCTCCGCCTATGACCGATTATAATTGCTCCGCAAAAGCTGATTTTAACTCCTTTAGGCGCTATGCGCCAGCTTTCTCAAGAGGGAGCCCAAGAATAAAGCCACAGCTTTTCGATAAAACATCAGAAATTATAGGCGACACGGTAGGGGCGAACTGTGTTCGCCCGATTGAAAATGACCAATATCAACGCAATTTCATCGTAGGGAACGCTGTCCTCAGCGTTCCGGGAAAACATAAAAACAACGGCTCGGTTTATGCGGGACGGGCAACCCGTCCCCTACGGTTGCCGCCTGAAAACGCACAAATTCACGATAAATCCGTAGGGTTCGGCGTCCCCGACGAACCAATTCGCCGCAGGCGAATAATGACATATATGACTTTGGGACAATATGGGCATCGTCCGCTACAAATTGAAAACAAATCGTAGGGACAGCCCTTGCGGCTGTCCGTGAAAATGAATCAAATTCAACGGAACGCCGAGGACGGCGTTCCCTACGAAAAGCCATATATATCAACAGTTTTGCGTATATCATAAACGGCGGGAGCAAGCCCCACACCCTGCAATACATCGACGAAAATCCGCTGAAATACACATTGAAGAAAACGAACAGCCTTTAAAACGGGAGAAACACCATGAATATCAAGCAACTGATAAACTGTGTGAAGCTGTCGCATTGGGAAAACTATCTGGAATCTTTAAAAAGTTTAGATACGGATAAATTATTAAAAGATGAACCGCTTGAAGCTAAAGACAGAGGTCCTAACAACTCAGAGCTTAGCGAAACATGCCTTGAAGCCGTGTGCGCTGAAAATGAAATGCACAAAACGCTTGCCGAAAAATATAAATTGAATGATGTTGCCGCAGGGAAAACCGATTTTGAAATAGCGGTTAATGTGATGAATTGGCTGACCGAAAACACCTTTTACAGCGGAGCGCAGTATAAAAATCTTCCCGATGACAGCCTGAAAATTTTGCAATATTCTTTCGGCAAACCGTTCAAAAAAGCAATATGCTGTCGGTTAAAAGCGATAGTTTTTGCGGATTGCCTGACGGCTGTCGGAATCAAAGCTTATCCCGTCTGCATGATCTCATCGGGATTTAAGAGCGGCTGTCATTTCATTGCTCATGTTTACATAAGCGAGCTGAATAAATGGTGTGCCTTTGACCCGTCGTTCGGCTGTTGGTTTACGGACGAAAACGCCGACTTGATTAATGCTTTTGAAATGCGGGATATTTTTCTTTCGGGTGGCGAGCCTGTTGTTAAAAATTATTCCTTTAACGGCACAACCGAGTGCTTTGGCATCTATAAAAACGCCTTTCTGAAGCTATGCCTTTCCAATTTGAGCACTTGGAACGATAATTCTATGGAGCGGCGCACGGGAAAGAAATGGAAACAAAAGAAAGCTTTTCAGTCAAAAATACCTGCTTGAAAGGTGAGATTGAATGAAAGAGCGTTTAAAAAATATCCTGCAAAAGATACCTTTTAGTTTGCTGAGCGTTTTATGTATTCTTTTTACATATCTTGTTTCAGGGATTGGCGGAATGCTTGTTATTCCTGCGCTCCTGTGTATATTTTTGGTTTTGCCTTACGGAGTCTTGTTTGCAATTCTTGATATGGTAATAAGAAAAAAGAAGCTCCTGCCGATAATATGCCTTATGTTCAGTCTTTCCCCTATCGTCGCAACAATACTGATGATTATAACAACTGTTTTTCAAAACTGATTTTGGAGGATTATATGAAAAAAATACTCTGCATATTATGTGCGGCGGTTTTGCTTGTTTCATCGCTGTTTTGCTTTGCCAACGCCGCAGATACGAATTATAAGCCCTATGAAAACAGCGAGTATTTTACATACGGCGACTATGATATTCATTACAGAATAATTCCCGCACAGGGCGAGCAAAAGGGCAGAATAATGATGCTTCACGGCTTCCTCTGCTCAACCTATGCGTGGCGCAATATGGCGGATATACTTTCGGAAAACGGCTATGAATGTGTGCTTGCAGACCTGCCGAATTTCGGATACAGCACGAGAGAAACCGAGGAAATGACGGTTATTGACCGTGAAACGCTCATTATTGAACTGATGAAAAGAATTGCTCCCTTTGAGGAATGGATAATTGCGGGTCACTCAATGGGCGGCGGCGTTGCAGTCAATATCGCCGAAGAAATGCCCGTTAAAGCTCTGCTTCTCTATTGCCCTGCGCCGCAGAGCGAATTCCCCGAAGCGGCTGAGAAAATTGTTACTTCAAAAGCGATGAAAGCCATGATGAACGCATTTTTCAAATACGGAACAAGGCTTGATTTTGTTGTTAAATTGGTTATTTTCGCCGCAACGATGGATTGGAATTTTGCGATGAACTACGATGCTTCGGGCGTTGCCGCTCCCGTTCAGTATGACGGCTTCGGAGCGGGAATGTGCGAAATGATGTATAATGTCAGACCCACAGACCTTGAAAATACAGAAAAAATCGCCTGCCCGGTGCTGATTTGTCAGGCAAGCGACGATATAATTCTTAATTCTTCAATGAAAAATCAGATGAATTCCGCTTTTCCCGAAGCAGAAACCTATACCGTTGAGGGCGGCGGACATCAATGCATTGAAAACCGAGCCGAGGAGCTTTGCGGGGTAACTCTTGACTTCCTCAGTCGGCAATGAAATGAATCCCCAAAGCCCCTTTTGCGCTGTGAAGGCTTATCATACAGCCCGTAAAGGCTGTTATAATCTGCCTGAATCCCGCTTTTTTCAGCATACTTTCAACGGCGTTTAGCTCAGCTTCGGCAACGCCTGAATGATAAACAAAAGCGGTCCCAAAATCAATATTTTTGAATTTATCAAGCTGTTCGGATGCGTATTGCAGACGGACGGCTTGCCCTTTTCCACGGTATTTTTTGATGACCTCGATTTTGCCGTCAATCATTGCCGCACAGGGCTTGATTGAAAGCAGATTTGCGCCGAAGGATGCCGCCGCAGAGCATCTGCCCGAACGGCGCAGGAATTCAATGCTGTCAAGCAGATAACTCACCCTGCATGACGGAATCAGCGACTGAAGCTCGGAATGGATTTCTTCTGCACTCAGCCCCGTTTCACACATTTCACAGCCCTTGAGAGCGAGCAGAGATATCCCGCCGCCGAGACTGAGGGTGTCGAGAACATAAACGCCGTCAAGCCCCGAGGCGGCAAGCTTTGCGTTGCGGTGGGTCGAGGATAAAGACGAGCAAAACGATAGGTGAACAACGGCAAGGCCTTTTTCCGTGAATTTTGAGAAAAAGTCGATGTATTCCCCGACGGAAACGGCGGAGGTCTTTGGAATTTCGCCCGTTTTTTCAACATAATCAAAAATCTCATGCGCCGAAATTTCAACGCTGTCCTTTTTTGCGTCACCGCCGAAAATAACATACATCGGCATGATTTCAATGCCGTATTTTTCTGCCGTTTCTTTCGGCAAATCCGCCGCACTGTCGGCAGTTATAACGACCTGCTTCATTTTAATTTTCCTTTCGCTTTTTAAAATACGGTTCTCTGTATTTATTTTCCCGAAAGGCGGTTAAAATTATTCATTAACAATATCGGCTCCGCTGTAATAATGCATCAGGATTTCCTGCCATGAGCTGCCCTGCCTTGCCATATAGTCCGCTCCGTATTGGCTCATGCCTATTCCGTGCCCGTAGCCGAGGCAGACAACGGTAAATTTGCTTTCGGAATACTTTATGTCAAAGCAAAGGCTTCTCAGCCCGAGCGCATCTCTTATCGTAACTCCGCTGACGGAGGTTGAACCGAGCATCTGAGACGAAACATAGCCCGTTTCGTCTTTTTTGGCTTCGCCGACCCATTTTTCGGCGTTACCGGTCAGAGTAACCGAGCATTTTTCGATAAGATTTTTGAATTCGCTTTCGCTGAACGATTTTTCACTGCGGTAATCGGGCGAAAGCTTATCGCCGGGGCTTTCAACGCTGATAAGATACGGAATATCAGTTCCCCAAAGGGCCTCTGCGCTTTGCGTTGCGCCTGCGCTTATCGAATGATAGACCGTCAGAGCGGTTTCGCCGTTATATGTAACATAACAGCCGAAAACCTCATCAACCGCCGCTTCAATCTTTTTTTCGTATTCTTCATAATTATCGCCCCATTTTTTCTTCCTGTCGCTCTTGCTTATGTATCCCTGATGAATTGCGGGGCTGTCGGTTATGTCTGCGTCTCCGAGCGAAGAATCCTTGTGCTTTTCGTTTTGTTCCTTGGTTTTCTTGGCATAGGTGTAGCTTGCCACCGCCTGAGCTTTCAGCGCCTCGGTGTGATAAAGCGGCGACATTTCCGCCGCAACCGAGCCGATAACATATTCACGCATTTTCACCTTTGCAACGCTTCCCGATGACTGCGACAAAACCGAAATATATTTTTCGGGCTTGTCAGCCGATTCGGCAGTCTCGGGGACTTGCGTTGAAAGCTCCGTGGGCTTTTCCCGGTTTTCTCCGCTTTTTTCTCCTCCGAGAGCCGCAATCGGGCACAGAATCATTGAAAGAGCGATAATTATGCAGATAATAAGGTTTGTTCGCATTTTTCTTATCCTTTCTTGGATAGTTTTATTAACAGCAATAAATATGGTTTTGAGGGGCTTATTTCCGCTCCGTCTGCGTTAAA